>NZ_JAVRCK010000006.1:0-162554 GCF_034530815.1 Nostoc sp. DedSLP03 | reverse complement strand
TTTGTCATTTGTCATTTGTCATTTGTCATTTGTCATTTGTCATTTGTCATTTGTCGTTTGTCATTAGTTATTCTCTCCCTGCTCCCTGCTCCCTGCTCCCTCCGTTCCTGCTCCCCTGTTCCCCTGCTCCCCTGCTCCCTGCTCCCTACACCTGGGTTATGTTCGCTAGACATGGCTTTGAGTTTAGATGTAAAAGAATCAGGGCGATCGCTTGTTTTGGGGGTAAATTGCTCAATTGGGGCATGAATAGGAGCAGGCGGGAGCAGTTTTGGCTGTCGTTGATGATGGTTTGGTGACGGGAAAGGCACTGGACTTTCTTGTGAAGTTTGCTTTTGGCTGACAGCAGATAATCGCTCAAGAGTTGCTGAAGAGGTAAATTTCGCAGAAAGGGGAGGCTTTAAGACGGTTTTATTGTCTCTATCTTCCTGTTTTCCTTCTTCTTCACTCAAAGATGTCTTTGGTTGATAACTTTTCAGTTGGAGAATTGCAGTATTGCTGTGTTGATAGCCGTTGCGAATCTTAGCTGGTGGTAATTGAGGACTCGTCACTTGCTCTACAGTGGGTTTTTTCTTGGCTGGCGGTAGAGCTGGCGCAGCCGATGACGTTAAGTTTTGAGGAAACTTGCTACAAATCATCCGTTCAAATTCCATGTTGAAATGATATGTAGCCTGATCCCGGCGCTGCCAAAATACTAAAATTTGCTGCACAGAAACCGCTTTATAACGACCTTGATATAGTGCCTCAATCACTGCCAGGTGTAGCCAATTAAGGGGGTATTGCGTTTGCCAACGCTCAACTAGCTCATTGGCACTATACCCACCGAGATCGAAACTATAGTTAATTAATAAGGCGATCGCCAAGTTGGCAGAGGTGTCTGGAAGTGTTGTTAACATGGGGCTATTAGCTTTAGGCAATAGGTCTAAGATTTGTCACCCATCGCATATTAGCCTAGCGTGCTTTTAACTACATGGTTTATTTTTCCAAGAGTTGCCGAGCCGATAGGCAGTGTTCCTTATTTTACTTGTCAACTTCTAGAATGCAACCCCATATAGACTGATTTAACAAATTCTAAGGGTTTAAGTTGCATAGCAACTGACAAGACGTTCGGCGAGCGCTCAGTCGAGCCGTGAGTCGCAGCAAGTTTTATGGCTTTTGTCTTTATCCTCCTTGCAAAACTTAATTACGAATTACGAACTTGTACTGAGCGTAGCCGTAAAGCCTGCGGCATAGCTACGCTTCGGGCGCAGCCTCTCCAAGAGTTGTATTACGAATTACGAATTATTTTTATCGCAGATGTTCGACCAATGGCAACTAATGCTTGATAAACCATCGCTGCAACTTCGGCGCGTGTTGCAAAACGTAAAGGTGCAAGCACTTTCGGATCTGGATAGTTGACAACTATTCCCCGTTGTGTAGCAGTAGCAACGGCTGTTCGGGCATAATCGGGAATGGTATGACGATCGCTATATACTTCTACAACACCGCTATCAACAGCTGGTAATCCCAGTCCGTTTACTAAGGAGACAATCACCTGTAGCCGCTGCACACTTCGATCGGGGCGGAAAGTGCGATCGCTAAATCCACCAACAAAGCCACCGCTAGCCGCGATTTGGATAGCACTATAAGCCCAAAAATCCTTGGGTACATCCGTAAAATCAGGAGATGGGATTTTGGGAAATGGGTTAAAAGCGATCGCCACCATTGCTGCATACTGGGCGCGAGTCATGGGTTTATCTGGCTGATAACTACCATCAGCAAACGTATGAATTAAATCCATTCTCGCTAATGCTTGAATAAATGCTTCTGCCCAATGTCCGTTTAGTTCGGGAGATGGGGATTCGCTCGAAGCCGCGACTCGATTGGTTGGGAGTAATTCTACCAAACCCTTGACTAGAGCAGGATTTAATTGATTACCTACGGAAACTAGCTTTTGTGTAGTGGCATTATATAAATCAAATTCCCTTTGATCCCGAAAAATATTATCACCTGGATCTTCGCTATTACCTAAATCGGGGACTGCATTGCCATTGACTAATAGACCACCTTGGGTATTGTTAATAATCAGATTTTGACGTAGCACAGGTTGGGCATTGCGAGAAAGTGCGATCGCTGTGCGATTTTCTGATAATTTGTTATTGGCGATCGTTGGAACAGCAAAGTCACTAATTGCTATGCCTAAAGGGTTTCTTTGAAATACATTCCGCCGTACTTCTCCCTGGCTATGACCTGCCATTACTAACCCGCAAGCAATATTTTGTACAAATATGTTATCTAAAATTGCGGGTTTGGCAGTACCAGTGGTAAACACACCTTCCCGCCCACAGTTGCTCAAAGTATTGTTACTTAAAGTAGGTGCAGCCGATTCAATCCAGATACCAGTACCTTTGGCTGAGGGATTGGTGACAGTTATACCTAAAAGACTGGCATTA
Organism: Nostoc sp. DedSLP03; assembly: GCF_034530815.1. NCBI lineage: Bacteria > Bacillati > Cyanobacteriota > Cyanophyceae > Nostocales > Nostocaceae > Nostoc > Nostoc sp. DedSLP03. The sequence goes on along the minus strand of NZ_JAVRCK010000006.1, from coordinate 160,125 downwards.
TCTACCAAGAGCAACGTAATATTTTGTATACCAAAACTGGGACTTTGATACTCACCACTCCCGGAAATTACAATCCCTACACCTTTGTTAGCTTCATTACCCACCACTGTCACCCCTCTAGGGATAATTAGTGGAAACACTTCGCCACTAGCGGCCTTGTAAGTCCCCGACTCCAGATGAATTATCGTCGGGATTTTAGTTACTTTTAAAGCACGGGTGAGGCTTTTAAATGGACTCAACCGTGAACCAGTATTGGTATCATTCCCTGTCATAGGGTTGACATAGAGTGTGACGACGAGGGTAGAGTTCACCATTGATAGTTGAGAGTCAATTGTTTTAATTATGACAATCGTAAATAACACTACTTTTAGCAAACTTTTTCACAGTAATATCCTTGTGTATAGAAAATATATCCATCTGACTTTTTCTGGCAAGCAGATCGTGTGTACACAAAAGTCACAAACTCTTGTGCAACATTTTAAGTTCTCATCTCAATCGCATTGTCAGTGGAAACAATCGAGTTTAATCTCGGTGTTCCGAGGTACTGTTTTGGTTAATGTATTGAGTCAGCAACCCAGAACCCTTGCTCTGTAAGAAAATGAGTTAAACATTCTCATCCAGAATCGTTCCTTCTATATTGGCTCCATCCAAATTGGCTCCGCTCAAATTTGTCTGGTTCAAATCTGCTTGAGTGAGATTTGCCTGGGATAAGTCGGCTACAGTTAAATCTGCACCACTTAAATCTGCTCCATCTAGATTTGCTGCTATCAAGTTTGCTTCCTGTAAATCCGCCTCACTCAATTTAGTTTCAATCAATTTAGCAACCGTCAAATCAGCGTGACTCAAATTAGCTCCATCCAAAATAGCTCCATCCAAAATAGCTCCATCCAAAATAGCTTTGCTTAAGTTGCTATTACTGAGATCCGCATTGCTCAAATCTGCTCCATTTAAGTCTGCTTCAATCAAACTAGCGGCGGTTAAATTAGCGTGACTCAGATTAGCTCCATCTAAAATTGCTCGATCTAAAATTACGCCACTGAGATCGGCTTCTCTTAAATTGACCTCACTCAAGTTGACGCCAGTAAAGTCTCTGACACCTGCGGCATAGTTTTTCAGGAGTTGATCTGCTTTCATATCTGTCACTGTGATAAGGAACGTTTAACTAATTCGTAATACTTCGGCTACGCTCAGTACAAGTTCGTAATTAGTAATTTTTGAATGTAATTGCCATTTATTATATATACGTGGCTTTGTTTCAGTTTGGGTGTTTAAATAAGAGTCTGAAATAGTCTTTAATTACGAATTACGTTAGCGCAGTAGTAGCGAGTCTGCAAGCGAACGATTATGAATAATTTTGGACTATTCAGACTAACTGTAAATCTTCAGTACGCGCCACAGATGATTATTGTGATGAATCAAACTAAAGTGGATGTTGAATCAACTTTGTCTAGACTAGCTATTTTTAACTACTAGCGCTACTACCTAGAGTCGTGAGTTAATTTCATACTTGGGAGGGATGTTGCTCACCTTACAAGTCAAGCAGTACGCATGATTGCAACTCTTGGTGGCTTTTTGGGACGCAAAGGCGATGGTGAACCAAGAGTGAAAACCATTTGGCGTGGGCTGCGGCGATTACACGATATCCCTGCCACCAGGAAACTTCTTCACTTAGATTCTCCATCTCCATCTTTGTAGTTAACGAGCGCCTCTGGTGGATGTGCCACACTATCCCTACTACCCATACATTTTATGTTGATTTTGTCAACTATGCCGCCGTTGTTTACTTCTCTCACCCCTTTAGAGCCTACTTGACGGCAATCTTAAGAAAAATGTGACTAATGGATAGCTCCCAAAGGGAGAGGCTAACGCCTTTCCTCTGAAACGCTACGCGAACGCAAAGCGTCTCGTAGAGAAGGGAGAAGACCGCACTGGCTACCCTACAGAAATTCGCTGTAGAATTTTGGATGCCTAAATTTGGAGGCAATTTAGAATTATCTCCATTAGTCGTTAAGAGATTATTAGCTAGCTTTCATATTCACACTAGTCAGCTGTTCGATAAGTGCAAAAACATCACTGCGGCTGAGTTTCTCTTTACCATTAGCAAGGGCGTCAAGAGTGCCCTTTGCCAAGGTGAAGGGGATTTGACAAAAATCTAAGGCTGGCCCGGTAGGAAGGTCTTTGATATAAGCTTCGGCCAAACCTAGATTGCGTTGGGCATACTCTTGCATATTTTCTGCACTCCAACCTTCTGGGAAGAATTCTACCCCACGCTTCAAATCTTCAGTGTGGTTACGCAAGATATTGACTGCTTGTAAACCCCGACCAAAACCAATCGCCTGGGTGCGATTTGTTTGTGTTCCATCATACCAAGTCCACAAGTCAGAAAGTAACAGTCCCACTGCACCTGCAACTCCAAAGGTATAACGATCTAAATCAGATTCTGTATGAATTTTCCAGTTTTTTTCTGACCAATAAGCCATCCGGTCAGCCATTGCAGCAGTGGCATCCCAAATTCGAGGTGCAATGGTGTCTGGTGCTAGCAGTGACCATTCTCTAATCCTCAAAGTAACTTCTTCTAATGAATTCTCATACCCACTAAATCCTGCAAAGAAAGCATCTACCGCAAAGCCATCAACTCCTGCCTGTAATGTCAGGCTAATGGTTCTTAACAGCTTTGCTTTAGTAGCGTTATCTAATTCGGGATGATCTTCAATTTCATCAATGGCACGCATACACAAATATGCTGATGCTACTGCTTCTTGCAATCCTGGCGGTAAAAGACTAATTGGGATATAAAAAGTTCGGCTAGTTTCTTTGAGGATTTGCAATGCATCTCTACGTAAATTCATGTCTTCACTCCCCACTTGATTTTTGCACCACATGAAGTTTGCAGTTTTTTGATGTTACTGGATATAGTTTTGACTAAACTTTAAAAACTATAGACTATAAGATACGCTAGTATTTCATCTAAAAATTGATAGTTTTTGGTATTGCAATTAACAAAACTCTCAAATTTATCAAAGTCTAGTCTAGTATAGAGGTTTTTGGGTGCAAAATTGTTTAAAGTGTCGTTTGATATAGCTTTCATAAACTTTTAGCATACATATAAAGAATTATGGTAATATTTGGTTAGATATGACGAAATCGTTCTATAAGGAAACATCCATTTTAGCGATTTGAAAGTGCTTGAAGTCTGCGTTAATCTGACTAACAAAATGTAATTATTGTATATATAAAGACAATTCAGGAAAAGCTGACAACGGATAACAGCATTTGTACATACCTTTGGATGGGTACAGTAGTTTACCGAAGAGTTAGGGTCAGTTAAACTGGACAACATAATAAGGCTGCAATGCCTGAGTTGTGACTATAGACTATATCTAATCTATTGGAGTCAGAACCGCCTTGCTGTTCAAAGTGACATAAAGTGACCAAAATTCAAAACAAGAAGTTCCCGTATATTTACGAGATTGGCAAAAGTCGGGAAAATTCCATACTTTTCCCGACTTTTGCAAGAAGTGGGAATGAGAGGACACCTCCCTATCTTCTCTTAGCAAGGGGAGGTGCCGCAGGCAGTGGATTCTTTCGCGTATTGATCAAAAATCAGTGTTATAGTTCAGATTCTGTTTACAAACAAACCGAACAGTCTGTAAAAAACTAAAAAAATATAGAAGTATTCCTAATTATTAAATTTTCTGAATCCCTCGTTGATATTGTAAATATTTTTTCTGTAATTCCTCTGGAATGGGAATAAGGCGATTATTTTGCAAACTGATAAAACCACCCTTCTGACTAGCCACTGCTGCTAATTCATTGTTAGATAAAATTTCAGCTTGCACAGTCCACTTTAAGCGTCCTAAACCACTCAGCCATAAACGTCCAATCACTCGATCGATAATCTTTATTGGACGTTTATATTCAATTTCAGTCCCAGCTAGAATTGGTGTATATCCTAGCTCAATTTGTTGACTGAGTTGCCAATGTTCATCTAAAAACTTTAGACGTAAATCCTCTAGCCATCTGATATACACGATATTACTCACAATTCCCATAAAATCAATGTCGTATGTTTTGACAGGAATTGGTAATACTACTTCTAATGGTCTGTGTAAGTTGTTGTTTATTAGCATTATTGATCTTGATATTTTTTAATACTGCTCGATCTGTTTAATTAAAGAGAAGTTTTCAAGTATTGATTCAAGTGATTAATTACCCTATGGATATGAATTGAATCTCCATAAAGCTTGCTGATCATTATGCCTCCTTCCAGTGTTGCGATTATGATGGTAGCGATTTCATCAGCACTCACTTCCGGGCGAATTTCACCTTTTTTAATTCCTTTTTCAATAATTCGACAAATTAAATGTAGCCAAGAGTTCATCGCTTGTTGAGCACGTTGTCGCAACGCTGGATGAGCATCGTCACTTTCCACAGCAGTATTCAGCAGTGGACACCCGCCCTTGATTGGTGGATTTTCTGCGAAGCTACTAAACACCTCAATGATTGCTTGCAGACGTTCTACTGCGTGGTGTTTGCTTCGTAATGCAAATCTAGTATGCTGCTTAATGCGAGCGATCGCAAAATCAAAAGCTTGTAGTGCGAGATCGTCTTTGCTTTGGAAGTGATTGTAAATTCCTCCTTTCTGCAATCCAGTTACACGCATAATGTCTGACATCGATGAACCTGCATACCCCTGTTGATTAAACAGTTCGGCTGCTTGCTCAAGAATTCTGATTTTTGTTTCTTCGCCTTTGGACATTACAGCGATTTTGATAGTAGGGAGTTTATTGAATTGAAAATTGCTGTCAATTAAATATTACCGACCGAATGGTTTTATTTAAACTATCATGATATTTGCTTGTAAGTCAAGATTTTCTAAACACTGAGTAAAGAACTAGGCATTGTCTATAGCCAAAGTTTGCCAATGCAGACTTTACCTGGTTATAGACGCCGTTAGTTTTGATGCTATCCCACCATAATTAATCAGTATTTTGGCATTATCAGGAATTTCAGCAGCAATGTCGGCGATTTGACCTTTGCCAAACAGGATTTTGACTGGATTGCAAAAAACAAGGTTTTCCATGAGTCATTAAACTAGGGAATCGAAATTGACCTTGAGTATTGTAATCACTTCCAGGATGTTGCCTAATTGCAGCATAAATGCGATATATCGCGTCTCTACAAAGTTTGGTATTATCCTTATGCTTAATAACTTGTAGCTAAATTTTTGAGCAACCAGTCCGTAGGGAGTTTGACTGACTGCGGTGTATTATCCAGATAATTGAGCAATATACAACGCGAATACGCTAGACGTTTAGTCATGCTTACTAGTAAAATACGGTAAGTGCATCGCCTTACGTGGTTTTATATGTAAAACTGTAGAAAAACCTAGTTAGAAGTTGAGTTTAGCAGAGCGACTGACCAATAAGCAGTTATCAAAGTCTGTTTGAGCTAAATGCCAATTGTTATGCTTACAAAAACTTCCAGACAGGTTTTAAGTTGTCCAAGAATCATTGAGAAACACAATAACTTGTCATAACTAGCTCTGTCTACCACTGGGCTATAGTTTGGCTGAGTTGCTGCTCTCTAACTGCTCGTAATTAAGTCAGCGAACAGTTATCAAGGCTTCGTTTGGGGATTTAATCAACCCTTACCGACGCTGCTCACTTATAGAAGTGGGAGACTCAACAGGACTTTGATAACTGATAACTAATTGTTGAAACCCCCGAAGAATATGGACTATTTATTACTACCGTTCTTAAGCTTTTTTGTTGGTATCATCGTTGGTTTGACGGGAATTGGTGGAGCGTCTCTCATCACCCCAATGTTGATTTTTATTTTTCAGGTTCCGCCTTCTATCGCTGTGAGTTCTGATGTTGTGGCCGCCACCTTGATGAAAATTGTTGGTAGCGTCAAGCATTGGGAACAGAAAACCCTTGACACAGAAGTTGTTAAATGGTTAGCTTTCGGGAGTGTTCCAGGCTCACTGTTCGGCGTGGGGATTTTGCACTTAATTAAACATACAGGTGAGTTTAACCTGGATAATATCTTGTTCCGTTTGCTTGGCGGGATGATTTTGTTAGTCACAGTTTTAGCACTAGTGCAATTGTTGTTATTGACTTTTTTCCCCAAATTTAATTTACCCGAACTGCCAAAGTTAGACTTAGAAACTAACTTTGGTCGATTTATGACAGTTACTTTAGGAGCAATTTTAGGCTGTTTGGTTGGTCTAACTAGCGTCTCTTCAGGTTCAATGTTTGCCCTAGTGCTGATTGGGTTTTTCCACCTTGATGCCCGGAAATTAGTGGGTACAGATATTTCACACGCAGCGATTTTATTGCTGTTTACAGCCCTTGGTCATCTCAGCCTGGGAACAGTTGATTGGAGTTTGGTACTCCCTATATGGTTAGGCTCTGTGCCTGGGGTGTTACTAGGTGCTAAAATCTGCCAAGTAGCTCCGCAACGCCCACTAAGATTTATTATTTACGCCATTTTAATGATGGTAAGTTGGAAATTAGTTCATCAGGTTTGACAAAACTCGGTAATAAAGTTTTGCGATAAAAATTTTTTGCTACTCACTCATTCTTCAAAAAGACGACACCAAGATTAGGTGCGGCTAAATCTATCCCTTTGTTCGTTCCAGTATTCGTAGGAAAACATGAGATAAAGTACAAAAACGGGGCGCTCGTTGAAATAAGACAAAAACTAGATTGAATGCTTGGGTGAAAACGGATATTTTTGAAAAAGATGTCTTTTGTGTTTTAAAGCATTTATGCTCAAAGTTTATTAGCAGTCAAGTTATACATTTACAGGCTTTGTTTAACTAATATCAAGTTCCGGTGATTAATTATAATAAAATCTATGAATGTAGATTGGGTTGAACGGCGTGAAACCCAACATCAACAAGGATGAAATGTTGGGTTTCCTTCCTCAACCCAACCTACAGATATTATACTGATGCGGTTCAATAAGCTCTATGAAGACGTTAAAATCGGCAAAGTTGACAGTGGTTGGTTGGAAAAAGTCGAGTTAATGGATAATATCTTCCCCGAAATCAACTATCGCGTCTACCGTCCGCTATAGTCTCACAAAAAATAATCAACAGCAGTAGGGTGGGCATTGCTCACCCTATATTTTTAGCTAAAGGCTATCTGGATCGATATTTAATTCTCGGAGTTTAGCAGCTAATCTTTGCGCTTTCTCTTCTGCGGTTTGTCGTGCAGTTGCTTCCTCTTCATGAGTTAGGAGTATTTGACCCATAGCTGGATTGTAAAAGCGCAGTTTTCCCGCCTCTAAACGCAATTCTAGCCCCAAAACTTCACTGGATAGGGAGACTGTACCATCTGGTAAGGTATTGGTTGCCACTGGGAAATAATTTCCATCGACCAACTGTAAACCCTGGAGTTGGGGATTGAGATAATCGCCTGTGGGGTCATATTGAAAATATTCACGTACTCCTAGAAAGGCGTAAATTCCTTTTTTTGCACCTTGGTCTTTACTGCGGGTAGTTTTTGAGGTAATCTCTAAGACAAAATCTGGGGTTTGATTATTTTCTTCCCAGGTTTTGTAAGAGCGTCTGTCACGGTTTTCTACTCCAAACACCACAAAGACATCTGGAGCGACAACCGATTCTGGATAACCTTTTTCGTAGTAAATAAATAGATTACCAGCAACATATACATCTGGGTGATTTTGGAAATAAATTTCCAGCACAGTGGTAGCGTATACGAGACACTTACGCTGTACATCACCTTCGGCCATCGGCTTACCGTCCTCATCTGGGTATTCAATTGGAGTAACGGGGATATACTCTACTGAGGCTGTCATGGTCGGATACCTCAATTCAACTAGGGCTAGATTCAATAATATCGCTCAAAATGCGATCGCCATGACTGGGAGGCTGTGAAATTACCAGAAATTCCAAATCATAGTCGCTTTCATTAAGCATCTGATGAGGAATATTAGGTGGGATTTCTATACCTTCGTGTGGAGAAAGCACTTGGCGGGAACCATCAATTTCTAAGGTTGCCTTTCCAGATAATATAAAGAAAAACTGGCGGGCAAAGCCATCCTTGCCGATCTAAATCTGCACTGTAATACCAGTTACCTCCATATTCTTCACGCTGCCAGTCAAACTTGATCTGATAGCCAGGAAAGGGAGATGCAGAAAATATCAAACTGAACCCTGACTCTGCATCTGGAATCTGTGCCACCATTCTTTCGATAATTTCGTCTGCCCCTGCCACGAAAGGTTCTCTAACTAGACCTACATTTCCATCGTCGAACACCCACATCTCGCCGAACTTATAGGGATGAATAACCATGATTGAGTTCATAAAGTTTACTAGCAGTTAATAGCGTTTCATTTTAATAATGATATAAATACATTGGTAAGCGTACAGCAATTTGTATAAGTCACAAATTTCTAAATTTCGTGTCACTAACGTAAAAAAAGACAGGCATATTGCCTGTCCTAAAAATAATGATTTAGCAAAGAATTTAGAAATTCATCTCAGCAGCTTGGACTTTTTCAACCTGCTTTTTCTTCAGCACGAGCATAACTTGAGCCAACATTACAAGAGCGATAAATGCAATCATCCATTTGACTCTGGAAGCGTCTTGCAATACGATTTCTCCATCTGCTTGACCGAATCCACCGACGTTCGGGTTGCTGGTCAAAGCATCACCTGTCTTAACTGCTTGACCTTCGGAAACAAGCAGGTCTGGCCCTAGAGGAATCGTATCAACGACAACATCACCCGATTCGGGTTGGATGTTTACTAGATATTTAACGTTACCGTCTCCATCTTCCTCTTTAGCAATCTTGGTAATTGTGCCAGTAGCGGAAGCGTTGTAAACAGCGTTATTGCTCTTTTCACCAGTAGGATAAACTTGTCCGCGTCCTCGATTACCACCTACGTGAACTGAATATTTACCGAAGTGGATGTTTTTGTCGGTTGCGGGGTTGGGAGAAAGAACTGGGAAGACGATTTCCTGATACTGTTCGCCAGGTAAAGGGCCGACGATGACGACGTTATCTTTGTCTTCGCTGTAGGGTTGGTAGAAAGTGTCGCCAACTTCTTCTTTAAGTTCTTCGGAAAGACGGTCTTCAGGAGCAATCTTAAAGCCTTCGGGTAGCATCAGTACTGCACCGACGTTCAAGCCAACCTTAGAACCATCAGCACCAACTTGCTGGGCGCTTAGATCGTAGGGGATTTTCACCACAGCTTTGAATACAGTGTCAGGTAGCACCGATTGGGGAACTTCCACTTCTGTAACCTTGGCGGCTAGGTGACAGTTGGCACAAACAATTCGCCCTGTTGGTTCGCGGGGGGTTTCGGGATAGGTTTGCTGTGCCCAAAAAGGATAGGCGGCAGCTGATTGGGGAAGGGCTAGATCGCTGGTGAAGTAAAATGTCACAGTAGCGATCGCTATGAGCAATGTTTTTACAATCGCTCTAGCACTGCGAGTTAACCTCGCTGTTAGGAAAACATTTCTCATCTCTATAAGGGCGACAATTGAATTAGTCATTAGTCATTGGTCATTAGTCATTAGTCATTAAGCCCTGAACAAAGGACAAATGACTAAAGACAAAATTATTAACCCCACCAAGGTGCATCACCTGTGCGGAAGTCGGTTTCAGTCCAAGGGGTTAAAACGATTTTGTCGTCGTTGACGCTGGTATGGGCTAAAGCCAGAGACAGAGGTGCTGGTCCCCGAACAACTTTACCAGTTTCGTCATACTGAGAACCATGACAAGGACACTTGAATTTGTTCTCAGCAACGTTCCAGGGGACGACACAACCTAAGTGGGTACAGATAGCGTTAATGCCATAATCTTTGATCGCCTCTTTGCTGTTTACCACAATATAGGTAGGATCTCCCTTTAGTCCTTGGACTAGGTTGCGATCGCCTGCATTCCGATTTTCTAGAAATTTTGTGACGCTAACATCGTTACCTAGCTCGTCTTTTGCTGTTGTACCGCCACCTGCGCCACCTGCTGCTGGTGGAATAAAGTACTTGACAACGGGATACAATGCACCCAGAGCTACTCCAGTGACAGTCCCAAAAGTGAGCAGATTCATGAACTGACGACGCCCCATATCGGGCACGTCTGCTGATTCAGAAAATTGAGCCATAATCTACGCGCTCTTTGTGTATTTTGTTAAGCATTTTGACAAAAGTACTTGTACTTGAGCAACTCTTGTCTAAGTCGAAATGCTAGCGCTCACAACGATGCCATAATTCTTTGTTTCAAGATATAAAAAGCATCTTTTCTGTTAGCATTACATTTCTTTATATCCTTATCATACTGGAGTCACGGAACTTAACATCATAACTAAATGTAAAATCTGATTGAGAAAAGCTATGACAGGACAGGAATTACGCCAGATGTTGCTTGATAAGTGGGGATATTCTTACGATGTCCAGTTCCGGCGGACACAGGGAAAGATATTTTTGCAAGTAATGTGGAAATATCTAGAGCAAGCTTCTTTTCCCTTGAGTGAGGCGGAGTACCAAGAACATCTTGATCGCATTGCCAATTATCTTCATGCCTTGGGTGGGTCAACACAGGTACAAACTTTTATTACCCAAACCCGCGATCGCCCCCGCCTCGGCAAAGCTGTTAGCATCCCTTTAGATTTGGGCGAACGTTCTTCGGAATGGATATTATGACCAATTATTTGATTAACTTTAATCAATTTCTTCCTTAATTACAGTATTTTTTATGCAAAAATACTTTGAAAAAATCGGCTTGAGCCTTAAATGCAACTCAGAGAAGCGATCGCAATTCCCATAGCCCTCATCTCTCGTGAAACTGCTCGATAGCCAGAGCAGTTAAACATGCGTTGGATTTTTATTTTTTGGAAGTCTCTAATGCTTTTAAATCATCTAAGGTACAGAGCAAACGAGGCTTTTCAGGGTCAGTCAAATCTAGCTGCTCCCAAGATATTGTATAGCCACTGCGGATCTTGTGTGCCCCAAGCAAGTGTAAGATTCTCAACCCAATTGCCCAAGCCGATAGTCTTTCTAACATCGCAGTGGTTCCAATCAGATATTCCTGAATAACCCATTCTTCACCTTGCTGTTCGGCGCGTACTTCCTCAATGCGTCCGGCGGGTTTGCCAGTTGAATCCAATACTTGTTTGCCTAGTAGTAATTCCAGATGAATTTCACTTGCCATGTTCTGCCCCTGGAATTCGGCCAATAATGTGTTTCTGAAGCCATTTTTCATAAGCTAATGCCGGAGTTTGGTCAGCTTCAATCTCGACTTCAACATCAATACCAACATCCCGCACTTTTGACCACGGAATTCTCAAGGGTTCACTTTGTTTAGCACCCCAGCTACTTTCAATTGCTTTTACCCACCTGCCTAAACGTGGATGAATGCGTCGTGCAAGAATTGTCATACCAGTTTCGATATAAGTGAGTCGTGGCGGTTCTCCATCGCGTAACTCGATGACAATGCCATCGACTTTGCCCAGATGGCGGCGATCGCTGTCAACTAATTGGTTATCAAGTACATCTCTAATAATGTTCATTTTCTCTCACTTCCAGTTGATGATTAACAAGAACGCCCACCAGCGATCATCCTCCAAGAATTTCTAGTGGAATCGCAACGATCGCTAACACGAATGTCAACACAATTGTAAAGATCACCACACTATTACTTATCCAACCGTTGCGATATTTGCCGATATATAATTCATCGTTCATCAATACCAAAAATGGCACAATCACAGGCGGCAAAATTACTGCTGTAATCGCCATTGAAAACAAAGTCAATTGCAATGGGTCGATGCCAAATACCATTAATAAAGAAGCGAGAAAGACAAACACAGTGTAGACCAAACTAAAGCGGGCGGCATCTTTTGGTTTCAGATTTTCGCCCCAATTCCAACCAAAGGTCTGAGCAACAATATAAGCTGTGTCGAGAGTCACTTCCAATGCTGCACCAAAGCAAGCAATGCCCAAGGACACTGCAAATAGTACAAAGCCCCAGTAACCAAAAGCTTCTGTCAACATCAATGCTGCTTGTTCGTAGCTATCTACCTCAACGCCTTTGGGTTTGAGTACCAATGCTGACACAATCAGCACCCCTAGCGATACAATGCTACCAAAACTCATTCCTAAACCGGCAACTGCGCGATTTACACCGATATACCCTTCATCCCATTTATCTTCTACTGCCCCAGATGAGTAAAAGTAAAATAAATAGGGGCTAATCAAAGCACCTAAAATCCCAACTCCAAGATATAAATAATGAGCGGTATCTTGTTGTGGCAGAGTTGGCAACAAACCACTACCAAGTTGTGTTAGAGATGGATGCAACTTAAAAGTAGCGACGACAAAAACTAGTGTCACCAATCCTAATACGGAAATACCATTTTCAATAATCCCAAAGTTGCCGTACCAAATGAGCAACCAAATTGCAAAGGCAACGGGTAAAGCATACCACTGAAAACTAATACCCGTTAGCAGTTGTAAGGCAATGCAAACACCACCAATTTCCGCTGCTAACACTAGAAAATCAACTATGACTTCTGCAATCAGTGGAATAATATAAAAATTAAACCCAAAACGTTCGCGTACCGCAGCAGCTAAAGTATGTTTGCTAACTGCTGCTAACCGCCCAGACATTTCTACCAAAAAAATCACACAAATTGTACCCAGGATAATCGCCCAGATTAGTTGAAAGCCGAAAATAGATCCGGCCTCTGCTGCTGTAGCGATCGCACCCACATCTAAGAAGCCACCTATACTAGTCACAATGCCCAGCGCAATTTCCAAAACTTTCTTCATGGTTTGTTCTGCTGTGGTAGTTGCGAGTCTAGGGTTCGTCCTTCTAGCGATAAATCCTTAATACTTTGTGCCACTACAGAATAATTTTCTTGTTCAACTGCGGTTGACATTTGCTCTGTGATTTTTGCTAACCGTTTAATATGACCTAAAAGTGCTAACTTGTAAGGCTGAGGAATAGCTGTAGATGATTCTATCTGGGCTATGTTGTCGGTTTCTGTTTGCAACTCTTGCTGTGCTTTCTTGAGTGTTTGTTTCGCATAAACTTTTGGCACAGCACCTCGTACCCAACTATCAGCAACCATTTTGCTTGTAGCTGTCCATGATTTGACAGTTCGTAGTTCTTGTGTAAGCTTATCTGTGGCTGCTTCGCTACAAGCGGTTAATAATGTTAACCCTAATAAATAACCTATAAAGATCATTTTCATCAGATGTCGGTTTTTCTAGCCCTCCTTAGAACTTAGATGAATTCTAGTAATAAATTTACCATAGCCGTTGGTTTCAACTCCGCTCAACCAACTGAGCAGTCGAGAGTTGAGCGAAGTCGAAACTCGTCAACAGAGGTATTTTTTTTATGAGAAATCACCTTATTCACTCTCACCTATAACCTATTCCAAATGTTATTTACCTGTAAGCTTCACTAATCCAATACCACCGAAATAAAGTGCTAAAACTGCTCCCGCTAAAAGACTTTGAGTCAAGGGGTCAGTAGAAGGTGTGAGGACGGCTCCTAAAATCACTGCTCCCATAATCACGTAACGCCAACCAGAAACCATTCGTTCTGACGAGACAATGTTCAAATTACCGAGCAACAGTTGAATAATCGGAATTTGAAATGCTAAACCAGTGCTGAATAACAGCAGCAGCACAAATTCAAAATATTTATCAATTGACCAAAGTTGTTCGACTACATCTGCTCCGTAGCTAATGAAAAATTTCAAGGCTGCGGGGATAAGCAGTAAATAGGCAAATACTAAACCTGCTCCAAATAGCACACTCGAACCCAAAACCACAGGCCCCAGTAAACGGCGTTCGCGGCGAGTCAGTCCTGGAAGCACAAACTGGATAATTTGGTAAAGAATGAAAGGACTAGTAAGTACGATGCCAGTGTATGCTGCAACTTTCAGGGAGACAAAGAAATATTCTCCTGGTGCAAGTTGGAGAAATTTTACTCCTTGTGCTGGAACTTCAAGTAACTGGACAATCGGCTTAACGGCAAAGAAACAGCCAATAATGCCCACTGCTACGGCAATCAACGAATAGAAAATGCGCTGTCGCAACTCTTCTAGATGGTCGAAAAGGGACATTTCGACTTCACCAGGCAACTCATCAAGAGGATCGGTGTCTGAGTTGCCATATCCTTCTGGGTCGAGGTTAGGAACGTTTACAGTATCTACGTCTTGTGAAGGCGTCACGTCGCTTCGCTCCGAATTCAAAATTAAAAATTAAAAATTAAAAATTAACAATGCCATAAATAAATTTAGGGGATTGTATCTTTTTTTGTCGGTCATCGACCATTTTGGTGACTCAGCACTCTTCATTATTTTATCTGGGGAATGCAGCTACTAAGAGATGTTTTTGGGTGCTGTGGGTTTTTTGTCCTGTTTTTTGGGTTTGCATCTGCATAAGTTAGTAGGAAGACATCTTGTAGGCAATGCCTAACCTAAAATAAAAAAGGGTGGAACCGATAAATTAGAAATCATGTCTCTGCGGCTAGTAGTCTGTCTTATTGGTTTTGATCGGTTTGTAGTAAGCACTTGAGTGTTTAGAGAATGAAGGACTAAAGTCCTGACTAGGAACTAGCTTACCCATCAATTTAAATTTGACAGACCACTGCGCTGAGTAAATTAGCACAACATCAACATTTAATACTCAGTTTTAAAAATCCGGTTCGTCTAGGTGGCATCTATACAGATGGTAATCGGAAATTGTTAGCTGAGGTTGGGTATGAACCGGATAATTTGCATTGCCCTTATGGCATTGCCTGTTTATTTATACAATGTTGGGCTAGGCAATACTTCTAGTAGCGACGTGGCAAATGTTAAAAACCAGTATCCCACAATAGCTGCTCTAATTACTTACAGTACAAATGCTCAGTTACGCATCTTGCCGGGGCAAATATCGGCTAGAGATGACCAAACCGAAGATTGCCTTCGTGCTGGCACTTGTAAAGATTAGACTTCTAAGAGAAGTAGGGGAAAGGGTAAGGGTTAAAGGGGAAAGGGATGGAATTTCCTCTTAGCCTTTCCCCAACCGGAAAGCAAAAGTCACTTTTGCAAAAGACTCCATGAGTGGAACTCACAAGGAACAATAAAAATATCTCTTCCCCAGTCCCTATTTTCAAAGCAGGTCTATTGATACTAATTCGTAATTCGTAATTACGGCAGCCCCATCATCAAAGAAAATTAATGGTTGTAGAAAATCAACGTACAGTAGTGGTTACAGGAGCTTCAACAGGAATTGGTCAAGCGTGTGCTTTGCTTTTAGACCAGTTGGGCTTCTCTGTTTTTGCTGGAGTGCGTCAAGATGTTGATGCTCAAACACTTAAACAGAAAGGATCGCCAAGGCTGATTCCGATTTTTTTAGATGTTACTAATGCGGAATCGATCGCAGCTGCGGTTGATACGGTAACAAATGCAGTCGGTGGTGTGGGAATTGTCGGTTTAGTGAATAATGCCGGCATTGCTGTTCCTGGGCCGTTAGAATTATTAGCGATCGCTGAATTTCAACACCAGATGCAGGTTAATGTCACCGGACAATTAGCTGTGACACAAGCATTTCTTGGTCTTCTACGCCAAAGTCAAGGTCGAATTATCAATATGGGTTCTATTGCTGGTAGAAGTCCTACGCCGTTTTTGGGTGCTTATAATGCTTCTAAATTTGCTTTGGAAGCACTCACTGATGTGATGCGGATGGAGTTACGACCTTGGGGAATCTCGGTTTCAATTGTTGAACCTGGTTCTATTGCTACCCCAATTTGGGACAAGTCCCTAAGTCAATCTGAAGTAGCACAGCAGGATCTACCCGAAACGGCACACAATCTTTACGGTCAGGCGATGAACATTGTCCGCAAGAAAATGCAGATTATCGCATCTAAGGGAATTTCTGCGGATATTGTGGCTCAAGTTGTTGTCCATGCACTGACTGCAAAAAAACCCAAGACACGCTATCTTGTTGGACAGGATGCCAAAATTGGAGCGCTGATCAAGCATATTTTGCCCGATCGGCTACATGACAAGATAATTTTATACTCAATGGGGCTGTAGATTCCTGATTGTCAATAATTCAGAGGTCATCACTCTGAATGCAAAGGCTGTCATTAATAAAATCATGATTTTCATCAACAAAATTATGGTTTTCATCAAAAAAATCATATTTTTATCAACAAAATGATAGTTTTCATCAATAAAATTATGGTTTTCATCAATAAACCTCTTGCAAAAGTGACTTTTACTTTCCGGTTGGCGAAAGGGACTCATGTTAAAGGGTAAGAGGAAATTCCATCCCTTTCCCCTGCTTCTGCAAAAAGTCTAATAAAATCGTGCTGATTTCAGAACCAGAAGCAAAATTTAGTTAAAAAGTGACTTTGAACTCAAGTTGGCTTAAGCAACGTTTTTGTTAAAAGCCTTATTCTATAAGAATTTTAGATTATTTTTTTGTAAAATTAATGAAAGCTCGTTAATAAATCAAGCTGATGATGAGTTCAAAAGAGCGACAAAATTGTACTTAACAGTACCTTTTTTTGTGTTGGATATTTTTAATATTCATAAGAGTACCTTATTTAATTTTAGATATTTTTGCTATTTGTACTTATACTGGTATTTTTGCTTACTTTAACTAAAACATTACCATTAATATGTGCTATATCGAACTATAGATATAATCAATTATCCTGAATGCTGCTAGTTTAGTGAGTAGTTTGATTAAAATAAGGCATAAATTACCTAAAATCAATATATTTATCTAGTAAATTTTTATATCCTCATTCCTGAGTGAACTTGATTAGTTATGCTCTTAGATTTAGAAAGATTTTATCAAGCTTGCAATCCGAGCAGACCTCTAATAATAGGAAACGCTAGCGATCGCAGGTACTATATCGATTTTGCTGCGGTGCGGGGTGGCAAAATTATCGAAGCTTTGCAGCGCACGATCGCTAGAATATCGCCAGATACACCAACCTGTCAACTATTTACCGGACATCTCGGTTGTGGAAAATCAACGGAGTTGTTACGCCTGAAAGCTGAGTTAGAAGCGCAGCAATTTCATGTAGTTTACTTTGAGTCTACCCACGTCTTAGAAATGGCTGATGTGGATGTGACTGATATTTTGTTGGCGATCGCTGGACAGGTAAGTGAAAGCTTAGAAGCGATGAAAATTCGGCTCAAGCCTCGCTACTTTAGCAAGTTGTTTGGTGAAGTTGTAGATTTTCTGCAAACGCCAATTGACGTTGGGGTAGAAGCAGAGTTGTCTGTGGGGATTGCCAAAATTACCGCGAAAACAAAAGAAAGTCCCCAATTGCGACGGCGGTTACGAGATTATTTAGAACCGCGAACCGCAAATATTTTACAGTCAATTAATCAAGAATTACTAGAACCTGCTAACAAAGAATTGAAAGCTAGGAGTAAAAAAGGATTAGTGGTAATTGTTGATAACTTGGATCGAGTCGCAATTCGACCTTTACCATCGGGGCGATCGCTGCCAGAATATTTATTTATTCAGCGTGGCGAACAGTTACGCAAACTCAATTGTCATGTAGTCTATACTATTCCTTTAGCCTTGACTTTCTCTAACGATAGCGCCGAACTTCAGCATCGTTTGGGGGGTGGTGTTGCCCCAAAAATGTTACCGATGATACCTGTGCGTTTGCGCTCTGGTGAGATTTTTCCCCAAGGGCTAGCAATGATGCGGCAAATGGTGCTAGCTAGAGCTTTTCCAGACATTTTACCTAGCGATCGGTTAGGCTTAATTACAGAGGTGTTTGATAGTTTAGAAACCTTAGATCGATTGTGCCTGATCAGTGGTGGTCATGTCCGCGACTTATTAGGTTTACTGTTTGACTGTCTGCGAGAACAAGATCCACCCTTTGAGCGGGAATGTGTCGAGCTGGTAATTCAAAGACAGCGGGATTACCGAGCCAACGCTATCGACCCTCAAGAGTGGGAACTAATCTTTCAGGTGGTGCAACAGCAACGAGTTAGAGGTGATATAGAATACCACACCCTCTTGCGAAGTCTATTTGTATTTGAATACCGCGATCATCAGGGAGCTTGGTTTGCCGTCAACCCAGTTTTAGCAGAGACGGAAAAATTTAAATCATGGTTGAACGACACGCACAAGTAGATATCAGAGCAGCTAATGAGCGGGCTTTGCGGAGTTTGGGGAGAGCAATTACCCTTTCTAGCGGTCAATTTTCCCTAGTTTTGGTGTGCTGCAATTATCGAGTTTTGCAAGAACTTATGCTGCAACGACTCGAAGAACTCTCTTCAGGAGTACACCACATTCAAAAGGTAGTTCTGCCGCATAATGCCAGAAGTCTTTACACAAGTATTCATTTACAACTGCTAACCGAAGCTAATCCACCATCGGCGTTGATGATTTTGGGTTTAGAGTCAATAGATGGACTCGACGATTTTCTGAGGTCTATTAATCATATTCGGGATGAATTTCGCAAACGCCACCCATTTCCGATGATTGTCTGGGTGAATGAGGAAGTGTTGCAAAAGGTAGTCCGTTTAGCACCAGATTTTGCTAGTTGGGCGGCGACACCGATTCGGTTTGAAATGACAACTCAATCACTGCTGCAATTTCTGCAACAGGAAACTGACTCTTTATTTGCTACGGTGTTAGCAAACGATCTTACACAACACCAACCTCCTCAACTTGCCAAGCATTATTCGACTGTCGAGCAAGTCTGGGAACATAGTTACGAACTGCACTTTGCCATTAGAGAATTGCACAATCGTGGTATTACCTTAGAGCCAGAACTCCACGCTAGTTTAGAATTTGTTTTTGGTCTAGATAATTATATTAGCGATCGCATCAATACAGGTTTAAGCCATTTTCAGCAAAGCTTGCAAGTTTGGCAAAAGTTGGCAAAAAGAGAAGAAGCAGGGGAGCAGGAAAGTAGGGGAGCAGGGGGAGTAGGGGGAGCAGGGGGAGATGAGGGGGTATTTTCTTCGTCTACACCTCCATCTCGTCCATCTACCCTACTTCTGCGACAAGGAATTTTACTGTTTTATATTGGGCTGTGTTATTGCCGTTTTGCAGAGCAAAATCAAATAGAAAACCGCCGCCATTGGTACACTGCTAAATCTTATTTTCAGCAGTGCTTGAATATTTTGCAGGTGGCTGGGCGTTTAGATATAGTTGCTGGATTTATTAATCAGCTTGCTGAGGTTTTACAATATCTGCAAGAGTGGGAAGAATTGCAGACAGTTGCCCAAAAGTCTCTGGAGTTACATCAAACTTATGGTAGTCAAATCCAATTAGCTTGTGACTACGGTTTTCTGGCACAAGTAGCTGTGGAGCAGTCGCGGTGGGTACAGGCGAGTATCTTAGCACACGTATCACTGCTGAAATTAGGTGAGGCGCAAAAGCAGAATGACCCTTATAACTGCTTTTTTCCATTATTATTGGCGCAGATTTACTATTTAGTTTTAGCGAAAGCACAGCGAAATTTAGGCGAGCTAGAAGTTGCTCGTGAATACTTAGATAAGGCGACAAAAGAACTGCCCGCAGCCTTAGAAAGCAGTGCCCATCAATACGATGCCCATCGTTATATTCGCTTATTGCGGAGACTGCGATCGCTCTACTTTGAAGAAGGGCGATATTTAGAAGCTTATTACATTCGCCAAAAACGGCGTTCTGTTGAGCAGCAGTACGGTTTTCGGGCTTTTATTGGTGCAGGGCGCTTGCAACCCCAAAGACAGGCGACAAACCCAGCACTAATGTCACCTTCTGGAAGTAGCAGCATTGCTTTAGAAATTGCGGCTTCTGGTCGAGAGCGTGATATTAATAACTTAATTGGCAGAATTAGCCGCGCCGATCAAAAGTTGACGGTGATTCACGGCCCATCGGGGGTGGGTAAGAGTTCTACTGTCACGGCGGGTTTAGTTCCAGCACTGCAAAATCGAGCTATTGGCGATCAAATAGCCGTACCTGTGGTACTGCAAGTTTATACCGACTGGGCACGGGAATTAGGGAAGTCTTTAAATGAGGCGATGTCTAGTGACGCATCCCTAGCGATTTACGCTGATATTAATCCAGAAGTAGCCATTGAAGTGGAGGCTTTACCTTACTCTGACACACCGTTCACCATTGCTAGCATTTTACAACAACTCCAAGAGAATGCCGATCGCCATTTGATTACAGTTTTAATTTTTGACCAGTTTGAAGAATTTTTCTTTGGTTATAGCGATCGCAATCAAAAGCAAGAGTTTGATAAATTTATTAGCGATTGTCTGAATATACCCTTTGTCAAAGTTATCCTTTCTTTGCGAGAAGATTATTTACATCGTTTATTAGACTTTAAACATCTTTCGGCACTGGAAGCGATTAATAATAATATTCTCGACAAGCATATCCGCTATCAGTTAAATAATTTTTCGCCAGAATATGCGAAGGCAATTATCCAAAAATTGACGGAGCGATCGCAGTTTAATTTAGAACCTGCTTTGATTGATGCTTTAATCGAAGATTTATCCACAGAATTTGGAGAAGTCCGCCCGATTGAATTACAAGTTGTGGGAGCGCAAATTCAAGATGAGCGCATTACTACATTAGAGGAATATCAACCATATAGACCGAACAAACTCATCGAACGATATATCAAGGAACTAATTAAAGACTGCGGCCCAGAAAATGAACGAGCGGCTTTACTCGTTTTATACTTATTAACAGATGAAAGCAACAATCGACCTTTTAAAACTCGTGCTGAGTTAGCGGCGCAGCTATCAGAATTAGAAGATGCTGACAAATTAGAGTTAGTCTTAGAAATTTTAGTGCGCTCCGGTTTAGTGGTTCTATTTCCTGATGTACCAGAACGCTATCAACTGATTCACGATTATTTAGTAGATTTGATTCGCTACCTGCAACAACAAGAATCGAGCTTACAGGTACAACTAAATCAGTTGCGCTACAAAGTAGAACAAAGTCAAGCTGAGATTGAGCGACTGAAAAGCGAACTTAGTCAAAATAAGCAGCGTTCTAAATTGGTAGATTCTCATCCGCAACAGGGATTAGACTTATTAACAGAATTGCGAGAATTACACAAACGGGAAGAATTAAGTCAGTTAGAAATTGAGCAATTACGAGCTGAACTCAAAGAAAAAGAGTTAACAGCTAAACTTGCAGAAAGTCAAAAGAAACAAAGACTTAGTGAAGCTCAATTAAATCGTTCGCTGAAAATTGCCCTCACCGCTTCTGTTCTCGCCATCTTCGGATTAAGTGTTTCCATCGTCACAGCAGTAGATAGCGAAATTAAAACTCTCAGTGCATCCAGTGAAGCCCTCTTTGCCTCCCAAAAAGGTATTGATGCTTTAAAAGAAGCTTTGAAGGCAGGGAGAAAATTACAACAAACAGTCTGGATAGATTCCAATACAAGAGAACAAGTACAGACGGCGCTTTATCAAGCTGTTTCCGGGGTCAGAGAATATAACCGCTTGGACGGGCATATATCTGGAGTAAATAGTGCTATATTCAGCAGCGATCGCACTTTGATTGCCTCAGCCAGTGCGGATACTACAATCAAACTCTGGCGTCCTGATGGTAGCTTAGTTAAAACCTTGTCGGGGCATGAAGATGTAGTTAATAGCGTCAGTTTCAGCCCAGATAGTCAAATCATTGCTTCCGCCAGTCAAGACAAGACGATAAAACTTTGGAGTCGAGAAGGTCTACTGCTTGCTACTTTATTAGGACATCAGGGTGTAGTAAATAGTGTGAGTTTCAGCCCAGATGGTCAGATTATTGCTTCGGCGAGTACAGACAAGACAGTGAAACTGTGGAGTCGCGATGGTAAGCTACTCAAAACCTTGCAAGGACATGATGGTGCAGTCTTAAGTGTCGCTTGGTCAAATGATGGTCAAACCTTAGCTTCTGGAAGTGCTGATAAAACGGCGAAACTGTGGAGTCGTGATGGTAAGCTGCTCAAAACCTTGCAGGGACATGAGGATGCAGTGAAAAGCGTGGCTTGGTCGCCTGATGGTCAAACAATTGCTTCTGCTAGTTTAGACCAGACAATCAAACTGTGGAATGTTGAGGGGAAGCTACTGCGAACCTTATCGGGGCATAGTGCAGGAGTTACTAGCGTCAGTTTTAGCCGCGATAGTAACACGATCGCTTCTGCAAGTACTGATGAGACAATCAAACTCTGGAGTTCTGAAGGTGTACTGCTCTTAACCCTGAAGGGACATAATAATTGGGTTAACAGTGTCAGCTTCAGCCCAGACGGTCGCACTCTTGCTTCCGCCAGTCGGGACAAAACTATTAAACTTTGGCATTGGGACGATGTGTTACTGCGAAAGCCGAAAGCCGATAATGATGACTGGATAACTAGCATCAGTTTTAGCCCAAGCGATCGCACCTTGGCAGCAGCAAGCCGAGACAAAACTGTAAAACTTTTCAGTCGAGACGGTAAACTACTGCGTACATTCACAGGGCATCAGGGTCAAGTTTGGGGTGTAGCTTGGTCGCCCGATGGTCAAGTAATTGCCTCGGCTAGTAAAGATAAAACGGTGAAGCTTTGGAGTGGTGACGGTCAACTACTCAAAACCTTACAAGGTCATAATGATGCCATCTTGAGTGTAGCTTGGTCGCCTAATGGTCAAGTAATTGCCTCGGCTAGTAAAGATAAAACAGTAAAACTTTGGAGTAGTGACGGTCAACTGCTTAACACTTTGCAGGGACATCAAGAAGCAGTGAATTGGGTAAGCTTTAGCCCCGATGGCAAGTTGCTAGCCTCAGCCAGTGATGACAAAACCGTAAAAATCTGGTCTATAGAGGGTAAATTGCTATATACATTAATTGGTCATAGCCGCCGGGTAAATGGGGTTGCTTGGTCGCCTGATGGTCAAAGCATTGCCTCAGTGAGTATTGATAGCACGGTGAAGATTTGGAGTCGAGACGGTCAGTTGCTAGATAATCTCACGGGCGATGGCGATAGTTTTATCAGTGTCAGTTTTAGCCCCGATGGTAAGACTCTGGCAGCTAGCAGTGATGACAAAGTGAGAATTTGGAACCGAGAAGGAACGTTGCTGATTGCTTTGAAAGGCGATAAAGATGAGTTAACCAGCGTCAGTTTCAGCCATGACGGTAAGACTCTGGCTGCGGGTAGTGGTAATAGCACAGTAATTTTCCGAGATTTAGCAGATATCCAACTGGATAAATTACTGGCACGCGGTTGCGATTTGCTACATGATTATTTGCAGACTAACCAGAAAGTAATGAAAAGCGATCGCGCCTTGTGTTCTAGTAGGTGATTTTAAATTAATCGACTTCATGAATGATTTTCGGGCTTCCCGAACAGCTATATCTATGTTAAATCGATCAAAAAATGAGCTATTAAAGTATTTCTTTCGTAGGATAGCAAGTAAAGATGCAAAAGATTTGGGTTATCTTTATCAAGGTGCATCACTGAACCATCAACTGCTAAGTGGTGATGATCTATCCACCGCTCCTGTGAATCGAGTAAAAAACTGAAATAGGGGCTGACATCTGGATGATTTTTAGTTAATTCTTCATAGCTTTGATAAAAAGGAGGTATCCCAATTCCCATCGGCATATATAAGCCTTTGGGATAATCTGCTACAGGCAATTGAGGAAGCGTTTTCAGATTAATGCCACTAATGAATAATCTATTCTGTTCGCCAGTCTTGGTATCTGTGAATCCTAACTCAATTTCCTGTAAATTTTGTTCCACGCCAATTGGTTTAATATTCCTTAAAATGGCTTTATCAAATTTGCCTATTCTCCAGTATTGATTGCCCCAAGGCTTATTTTGATCGTAAAACCCTGGCGCTCGAAAACTTGCAAACTTAACTTCATTTTTAATGTTGTAAAAATCTCTCCATTTGGTGATGTTGGTCGCTAGCGTAGTTCTAACTTTTCTACTTTGCTCTCCTGATACAATTATCCTCTCATCAAGAGGGAACTGAGTAGCAACTTCTTTTTGATCGATTACATTTCTTAAAAGATTAGTTTTTACTACTGTGCCACTCGGATCTTGCCAGTGTTCTAATTTCCACCAATGCTGCCAATATGAAATCTTATTAATTTTTTCAAAAATATTTTTGTAATGTCCAATTGGGAAAGTAAACCAACTTTGATAATAAAGGGTTTTATTATTATCCTCTTTAGTAAAAAGTAAAATTTCCCAAAATCCGGCATTTAAGCAATTATTAGCCAAAGCTATCTCTACAATATTTTGTTTTTCAAAACCATCTCCTCCTACAATTTCTATATTTTTTGAATTAGCAGGAAAACTAATCTGTTGCCTATTCCACTCCCTATCTGTAAAAGCGATTATTTCTAAACCTCGATCTTTTTTAACCCATTCAGGTGCTTTGGGAACCAATAGCTCTAAGTCAACATTTTTTATAACTATTTTTGCCGTGTTTTTGTCTGTTGCTTCCAATACGAAATCGAAATGCGTATCATCTTTCTTAATCAGTGTTAATTTTCGATTAGAATATCTTTGAAAATTTTTTCCTAATGGTGCAGGATTGGCTGGATAATCGACATTAGATAATTCTTGTAGTTTTACACTCATCTGATTATCAAATTTATATCTGGATTTAAACCAGAAACCACCTAGTCCCAGCAAACCAAGGCAGAGAATAAGAGTACTAAATAAAATCTGTTTCTTCGTGACTGTGAAATTAACTTTGCCGAATTGGGAAATGCCTGCAATTTTTTCGTTTGCAGAGATGTTTTTCATCAGACAAATTCCTTTTTATGAGAATGCTGCTTAACAGCATAGCATTCTGCAAAACGGATGTCTTATTTCTCTTTTCAACTAAGATGTTAATAAACAGTTATCTGCAATTAAGGGTTTAATACCAATTCTTATTTTTCCTTTATTACACTTGCAGCAAACCGCTAAAGCGCATACGCATAGGCTGAAACCTGTATTTATTGGGAAATTGGACTTTTTCAACTTCACCAGAATTAGTCACAATAGAAAAAGTTTCACGCCTCAAAGGAAAACTTTTACCCAACAATGTTGTTTACTTTTCTTAATTGGATAAAGTCGGACTAAGCTGTTGAAGAAACTCAATATTTAAATCTAGCTTTTCTCCTAACCATAGGGAATGAACTGCATGATCTGCCACAGCATCCCCTGTCTCAGGATGAACGAGAATATTCAATCCCTCACGATTGAGCATTAACCAAGGAACGACTTTCTCAAACTGATTCGGTAAGAAAGCAACTTGATACATCGCTTGTGGATGGGGCCCGATCGGCTTGTCAAACCAGCGTCCGAGTTGCACCTCAAACCTAGCGCCTAATCCTTCACGTACGCGCGCAGCTACATCCCGACTCGCAGGATCGAAGTAAACATGAGCATGAAAACCAACGATCTCAATAGTATCTTTTTCCATAGATCCACTTTTCGATCTCAACTCTAATTTTGGGTAGCTGACTTTTTATTTTTTACTATAAATCTACGACGAGCTACGCCCACGCTCAATTTTAGCCCAATACAGTGTAGTTAGCGATCGCTTGTTGGAGATTGAATTTACAGAGATCGTTGATTGAGATAACTAACTTTTATGGGGTAGGCAGTATACTGAGCGTTATCGTTAACGCGGCCTCTTGCAGAGAAGTAGCGATCGCGCCATTTTGCCCACCCTAATTATGCAAGTTAAATGTGGAATAGCTTAGTAGTTAGTTAACGCTGAAAGCGCTTGTAGTTTCTTTGACAACTTCATCTCTTTTAGGAGTAACTGAAAGATGCACAACATGCACTGAACAAGGAGCATGGTGAAGAACGTAGTTACTCACACTACCGAGAAATAGTTCCATCAGCCGAGAATGGCCCCGACGCCCCATAACAATTAGATCGGCGTCACAACTATGGGCTAAATCACAAATAATCCGACCAGGACTACCAACATTTTGTGTAAATTCCGTAATCACACCTGCTGTATTTGCTTGGGCACAGAAAGATTGCAACATCTGGATTCCTAGATTTTTAAAAGTATCCCACTGTCGTTGGTATAACTCAAAGCTTTGACTGGTCAATCCTGGATAGTAGTCCATATTAGACAGCATAGGTACATAAGGACTACCCTCTTCTTCGGAAGACAGGACATGAAGTAACATTAAGCTAGCTTGTGTTAACTTTGCTAAATCTAATGCTTCCTGAAAAACCTGTTGCCCTATTTCCGAGCGATCTAATGCAACTAGAATCTTTTTAAACATCATATAGACCTCCGATTTCATTGGTAATTGGTCTTTACGGTTTCGGGTTTCCAGATGCTGGATTGTCAAAAATGACTAATCCCTCAACTATGTTTAGCGACTTTTGAATTTTAAATCTCTTAAAGGTTTTCGCACTATATTTATATTTATAGCAAAACAATTTGAGGAACTTGTGAGGAAAGCCAGCATTTATCTTTGAGCATGAGGGAGCATCTCATTTTGGAATAAATATTTTTGGGTACTGAGCCTAAATCCCTCTCTGAAAATTGTTGCAAATAAGCTAGGAACAGGATTGTAGAACAAGGCGATCTGCGGATATTTGACAAAAGCAGAAGAATGTAAATGACAAAAATTTTCTAGGCGATCGCTAACCACAAACTGGAAAATTTGAGTGGATAACTATCAATGTTTTTGCTCTTGTTTTAAGTAAGTTATATTTTTGTTGAGAAAGATTTGGGTAATGGATAGCCTAAAAGAAAATAGGTCAATGTATTGGATACAAACGAAAAGAGTAAAGTATTAAACAATCCGGTTGACAATTGTCCACACTTCTCCATCAGAGCGGACATAGGGAACGGAGATTGTCTTCAAGCCAGTAATAAAGGGCTTGTAATAAATCTGCCAATACATTGGACTCAGTTGATTGGCACAAGCCTTAAGAAAACGGACTTCTGCGGCCAGTTCACTTGCTAGTTGATTAATGCGTTCAGCATGAACCTGAGCTACTTCTTTCGCTTCTTCTAGCTGCTGCTGTTGGATAAGTTGTCTGGATTCACCTTGCCAACGCACTAACTTACCTTGTTTTTGTTTTATCTTGCCTTCTAAAGCGGCGATCGCTGCATCTATACCTTGGAGTTCAACTGATAATTGAGCATTTTCTCTGGCTTGACGGCGGTAAGCTTCTACCAGCGCCTGGGGTGAATCATTCTCGCCAGAGATGATATTACTTTTTATCGTGAGTGCAGCGCGTTCTTCTAAAAGAGCCTGAATTTGAGATTTAAGCGCTGCTATTTCAGCCTGAGTTTGCTCCATAAATCGAGTTTTAAGTGCTGAGTAAAATATTAAAAGCTTTTTGCGCCTTGGGTATCTAGAGAAAGCGATCGCACCTCGGCTGTAATTCCTTCTTCTTGCCAAGCAGCTAACATCGCCGCCTCTACTTCCTTTGAGTGTAACTTATCCGCCAAAGCTAACAGTGTCGGCCCCGCGCCACTAATCACCATACCATAAGCACCAGCACTAACAGCTGCAATGTTGAGAGCATCATAACCAGGAATCAAAGCTTTACGATAGGGCTGATGCAATCGATCTTGCAAAGCTGTCTTTAACCATTGTCCGTTACCAGTTTCCAAGCCGCGCAACAATAAGCCCAAATGGGCGGTATTGAAAATCGCATCGGCGCGACTTACTTCTGTTGGCAGAACGCCCCGCGCTTGTGATGTAGAAAGTTCAAAATTAGGAATAGCCACAACTGGCACAACATCTTTATGCCAGGGAACATCACAAATTTCCCAACCTGCGCCACTGGTAGCAGCCAGACGACATCCACCCAATAAAGCTGGAACTACATTATCAGGATGTCCTTCCATTGCGATCGCTAACTCCATCACCTGCGACTGAGATAGAGTTGCACCCTCTAGTTGGTTAGCCGCAACTAATCCACCAACAATTGCTGTCGCCGAACTACCCAAACCCCGCGCCAACGGAACACCTAACTTAATCTCTATTTTCACAGTCGGCGGTGTCTGCTCTATATGTTGATAGAACTTGACAAACGCTTGGTAGAGAAGATTACTTTCATCAGTTTGGACTCGTTGGGCTTCTGTACCAGTGACATCAATAGTTAACCCACCTTCTTCCAGCCGAGTGAACTTGAACTCGTTGTACAGCTTTAAAGCTGCACCAATACAATCAAAACCAGGCCCCAAATTAGCAGTTGTGGCGGGAACGGTAACAGTGATGGTAGAAACAACAGACATTGGTAAAACTCACTAATCATCAACCAGCATCCCATGTATTGGTATCACTTTGAGGCTAGTTTTTAAACCTAATAAAAACGCATATAGCGATCCTAAATGAGTTGTGAAAATCGAGAGACTAAGATCCCCGACTTCTTTGAGAAGTCGGGGATCTTATTGTTCATAAATGATTTAGGACTGTTATGGACGGGTAGTACTTAGTTGTAGGCATCGCTCTTTTTGACAAGTCTATTGGTCAACAAGATTACTTCAAAGTTCCTAAAACGGGCGCTACTTCAACTTCTGAAATTTGCGGAACCAAGAATCCCTTGGCATAAATCTGAGGATTGGTTTGCGAGACTATGGCATAAGATTGGCGAAGATTAGCATTGACTGCAACGGTCTTCACATCGTACATCTGCATCGCCATTTTGGGATAAAAACCAATACCAATAATCATCAGCAGAAAACAGGCGGCGATAAATACTTCACGCGGTCTAGCATCTTCGTAGACTGCATCTTCTGGTACAAGACAGTCTGTACCAAAACAAACTGTTCCCTCATCTTCTCGATTTTCCAAGCCTGCATTATTAATGTCGCATAACAGTGCTGCATCTTTACCATAAAACACTTCTCGCAGCATGGAAAGTAGATAAATCGGTGTGAGGATAACTCCAACTGCGGCGAGAAAAACTGTGACGGTGCAGAAAGTCGAACTGTAAACGTCACTGCTTGTTATTCCAACAAATACCGAGAGTTCGCCAGCAAAACCGCTCATACCGGGAAGTGCCAGAGATGCCATTGCTCCGATTGTAAACAGGGCAAAGACTTTGGGCATGGCTTGACCAATACCGCCCATATCTTTCATTACCATTGTGTGGGTGCGATCGTAAGTAACACCTGCTAAGAAGAACAGCACTGATGCAATCAAACCATGCGAAATCATCTGCAACATCGCGCCGTTGATTCCCAAATCAGTGAAGGACGCAATCCCAAGCAGTACAAATCCCATGTGAGAAATCGACGAATAAGCTAAACGCCGCTTCATATTGGTTTGAGCAAAGGAGTTCAATGCACCATAGATAATGTTGACAACACCGAGAATGGCTAGAACTGGCGCAAAATAAATGTGTGCATCGGGAAGCAACTCAAGATTCAGGCGAATCAGTCCATATCCGCCCATCTTCAGCAACACACCAGCTAATATCATCGATACAGGAGAGGATGCTTCGCCGTGGGCATCAGGCAACCAAGTATGCATCGGGAAAACAGCAAGCTTGACACCAAATGCAATCAACAATCCTGTATAAAGTAGCAGTTGTAGTCCAAGAGGATATTCCTTCTCAGCCAGGGCGGTTATATCAAACGTCATATCACCGCCGCCGTATAGCCCCATTGCCAGGGCTGCCACTAAAATAAATATAGAAGCAGCTGCGGTATACAACAAAAATTTTGTAGCCGCATAACGACGCCTTTGCCCACCCCAAATGCAGACTAATAGATAGACGGGAATCAGTTCTACTTCCCACATGATGAAAAATAGCAGCAAGTCTTTAGCAACAAACACCCCAACCTGTGCCGAATACAGCACCAGCATCAAAAAATAGAAGAGGCGGGGTCGGCGATCGACTTGCCAAGCTGAAAAAATCGAGAGTGTGGTGACAAATCCGGCTAAAAGCACAAGTGGCGCTGAAAGCCCATCGACTGATACCGCCCAGTTAAAACCTAACTGAGGCACCCAGGCATAATTTTCCACCATTTGAAAACTAGCACTGCTGGCATCGTAATGCTTCCAAAATGCGTAGCACATTAATCCAAAATCTGCAATACCTACACATAGTGCATACCACCGCACGAATTTACCATCTTTATCAGGTAACACAGGGATAAGCAGGGAAGCAACAAGTGGCAGTAAGACAATTGCGGTAAGCCAGGGAAATCGATCCGCTATCATGTATGTATAGAAAAATACTTATTTAGTCAATTATGTCATTCTACTAAACTTTGTAACGATTTCTTCATAAATTTTTTTCCCAGTTAACTGCTTTGACCAAAAAACAATTTACTGGAGACTGGGAAAGAAATATTTTTATTTGTTAAGTATTCTTCTGTACACAGTTGATGATGGTTTTACTTGCTTACGGTACTAATCCGGCCCGCAACGCACGGACAGCAGCTTGTGTGCGGTCAGCAACACAGAGTTTATTGAGAATACCTCGAACATGAGTTTTGACAGTACCGACTGTTAAATAGAGCCTTTTGGCAATTTCTGCATTGTCACAGCCAGCGACAATCAACTCTAAAACATCCATCTCTCTATGAGTTAAAGGATAGCTGACTATACTTTTCTCAACATCTGGGTCAATACCTTCAATCAAAACTCTTTTTCCAGATGCGTTTTTGTTGCCATCGGGGAAATCTTGACGTATTTGTTGTAGTACAAGGTCTGCGATCGCTGGATCGATCCATGAGCTACCTGCATAAGTCGTTTGCACAGCTTCTACTAGTTTCTCAGTTTCTATATCCTTCATACAATAAGAATCTGCACCTGCTGCAAATGCTGCTAAAACTGCTTGTTCGCTATTTTGCATCGTTAAAATTAGCAGCTTTGTTGTATAGTCCTCATTATCTGCCTGATATTGCCTAAATGTGCGTGTTAGCTCAATACCATCCATGTCAGGCAAACCAATGTCAATCGTAGCAACATCCGGCTTGAGAGTTTTCAGAAGCTTGATACCGTCGGCTGCATTGGCTGCTTCACCAACAATGTTAAACTCTGGCTGGGTTTGTAAAGCAGACCGCAAGCCGATTCTTGTCAGGTTATGATCTTCAATCACAAGGATCTTGATTTCACTCATAGTTGCTTAACTTTACTGTTATTTATCTAAAGTACAGATTAAAATAATCTCGTTCTTCTATTCGGGATCTTATACAAAAAGCAATGCGTTTGGTATTATTCCCTGAACTTCATCTACCATTAGACATAGATAACATTATCTCGTAAGCTTTTCTAAGGCAAGAGTTTCGATATGATAATATAATTCAATCAAAAAATATTTTTATACATAAACCCAACGCCCGATGTGTTATGCTATACAAATTTTCAGAAGAAATCTGATAGCAAGTAAAAGTAGGTGATTATTAAGTAGTTATCTTTGCTTTGAGCGGTATTATGCACATAAAAGCGACTAAAATAACTTACTCTAGCACTCAGGCACTCATATTAATTGGAGAATTTAGGCGACTAGTATACTTACGGAAAGAGTATTTGTATAATACAAATAGTACACATATTCAAGAGAAAAGCAGTGTAATTACGCAAAAAAAGGTATTAAACTCAGAAAACTCTAAAAGAAAATGTTAATCCTTAATAATCTCAGCGCTGGTGAAGTAAGCTATTACTAGATTTGCTAGGGATAGCCAAGCACTTCTTTTTTATTTAGCCATGTCTTTACCTAAAACTGTCAAAAAAGATAAAATTCTCGTTGTTGATGATATTTTTGACAATCTACTGGTCTTAGAAGCAGTCCTAGACGATGAGGACTATGAAATTAGCTTGGTAGAAGATAGTAAGATTGCTCTGGCTATGGTTGAAGAGTCACCGCCAGACATAATTCTCTTAGATGTGATGATGCCGGAGCTAGATGGCTATGAATTTACTCGGCGCATCCGACAGAATCAGGCGTTGCCATTTATCCCAATTCTGCTGCTCACGGCTCACTATGAGTCTAGCGTAGTTGAAGGACTAGACGCTGGTGCAGATGACTTCATTCGCAAACCATTCGATCCTGATGAACTCCATGCAAGGGTGCGATCGCTCCTGCGCCTCAAGCATAGTATCGACGAACGAGATCAGATGGCGAACCTTCGTGCAGATTTCGTCTCCCGTTTTACTCACGATTTACGCATCCCTCTAGTAGCCTCTAACCGCGTATTAAAATTATTGCTGGAAGGCAGGTTTTGCGATGTTTCGCCACAATTGCAAGAAATAATTAATACCATGATTGGCAGCAATCAAGACTTGCTGGAAATGGTAAATACCTTGTTAGAAGTTTATCGTCATGAAGCAGGCTGTAAAACCTTAAAAATTTCTGCCTGCAATATTCAAGAATTAGTTAGTGAAGTTTGCCAAGAATTAACTCCTTTAGCTGAAGAAAAAGGATTAGCTGTAAACATCGATCTAAGTGAAACTGCAAGCACCATTATGGGCGATCGCTTAGAACTGCGGCGAGTTTTGACAAATATTATCGGCAATGCTATCAAATTTACAGACAAAGGCTCTGTAAATATTCACTGTTATCTGACTCCGATAGCTGTGAATATTGATATCCAAGATACAGGGCCAGGAATTTCTAAACCAGATCAGGCAATATTATTCGAGCGATTTCGTCAAGGAAAACACCAACGTTCTGGTAGTGGCTTGGGATTATATCTTTCTCGCTGTATTATCGAAGCACATCAAGGCACAATCGATGTGACATCTGAACCAGGCAAGGGTAGTACATTTACTATCCGCCTACCTTTAGCTGACGAAAACTAAAAGTAGGCGACAAAAATGATTACCCTAATAACGCTGTTAGTACAATAGTATAAGTAGAGTTACCTTGTGATGTTGGGATGTTTGTTAAAAGATAGGTAAATAGAATATTAATTATGAATTAACACCTTTGAAAAAATCAGTAATAGATTGAGAAAATGCTTTGCGATCGTTATTTTCAAAATGGCTGAAAATCTTAGGTAAAAAACAGAGTGAATAAAGGGAGAAGGTTCAGTAAATCATTATTTAACTTAAACCTTCTTCCAAAATAAAATTTCACCTATTACATTACCATCAAAATCTAACTACTTGAACAAATTGTTACAGCGAGGAAAACCTCTATCACGCTGTACTATTCTAAAGTCTTTTTAACTTCATCTTTGATATTTTCAGTGGTGTTACGTACTTGGGCTTCAGCTTGTTTAGCTTTACCTTCAGCTTTATCTTTAGGATCGCCAGTTACTTCGCCAATTGCTTCTTGTACTTTACCTTCGACGTTTTTAGCAAAAGCTTTTGCTTTATCTTCGATACTCATTTTTTTTGCTCCTTAAATATGTTACGTAGTCATTAGTTATTGCTTGCTTTCAAAGCGCTGCAATATCTATAGATTAGTTTTAAATAACTTTCGATTCTTCTATCTGACGATGTTTTTATGACAAATATTTGTATCCATTGTAGATAACTATTTAAAGGTTAAATTCATCTTAAGAATTCAACTAATATCCACAAGAGAGAAAGATACCATTATATTTTTCATTCTTAAGACAAGATAATTTATAACTTTAGGTAGATAGTGATGCTGATAAACAGCAACTTGGCTTATTACAACTGGATATAGTAAATATGTCAACAGTGTGAGGGGGCTTTCAGCTTGGTGGTAGTAGTGCAATATCAGTGAGCCTGTGTATTCAATTCCGAGTAAACGATCGGGAAACCGCAAGGGCGCAATGGCTCCCCAACCTACGTAGTTTAAAGTTTTTGGGGCTAATGCAAGCGTATTGAGTTATATATTAGTCACATCTTTCTTAACAGTCACTTATTAACCTGCAATCTGCTGTATATTGTTTCTGTAATTCTGACTACTTAAAGCTTGTACTAGAAATAACTAACACTAAAAATAGTTGCAATTTCAGTAAATACTTTAGGAGCAGAAGCTTGCAGAATAAGGATTTTGTCACAAAATTTAGCAGAAATCAACATAATTGTTTAGGTTTTAACTGAAGAATAATTTAGCTAGTGCAAGAAGGCATAGATAAGTCTTAGTAGCGACTTTGAAATACCTAATAGAACTTGTGATTAATTTCTGCTCAAAGACAGCAGGAACAATTCTCCACGTTTATTTCTAGCTTCTTACTTGTAGTATTTATGAAGATATTTATTTATGCAATCAAATTCTAGTAATCAACCAACTCCCAACTCTCAATATATAGACTACAAAATGCCAACTGATTCGTCTGTTAACATTTTCATCGGATATTCTATCTTGATTCCAATGATTGTGTTTGTCGGGTTTAATATCTATAAGCAATACCGGACTGCTGTTTTTTGCCGACAAGTTGCTTATTTAGAGAAACTGTGGCATTTGAATATTAAAAAAGAGCTTGAAGAAAAATAATAATGAAGTACTTATTTCTAGTTTGGGTGCTTATATTCTCTTTAGTCGCTCCTAGTGCGGCGATATCTGACAACAAGCCGCTTCTCGACGAGAGCCTACACCAACACGTCTACACTGAAGTAAAACAGCCATACAACTTAATATCTGGACTTGGCACAATCCATCATCCAGTTTCTACTTCTAATTCCCAAGCCCAAAAGTTTTTCGAGCAGGGATTAAATTTAATTTACGCTTTCAATCATGATGAGGCAGTGCGTTCTTTTCAATACGCTGCCAAACTCGATCCGCATTTAGCGATCGCATATTGGGGTGTTGCTTTAGCCTTGGGGCCCAACATTAATTCAGAAATAGACCCCAATCGGGAATTAGCTGCTTACCAAGCAGTACAGCAAGCTTTGGCCCTTTCTACCCAAGCTTCCACCCAAGAACGAGACTACATTAACGCCTTAGCAAAACGTTACTCTCAAGATGCCGATGCTGATTTGTATCAACTAGCAGTAGATTACGCCAAAGCAATGGGAAACCTAGTCAAGCGCTATCCTGATGATTTGGATGCAGCGACACTTTACGCTGAAAGCTTGATGGATCTGCATCCTTGGCAGCACTGGACTAAAGATGGTAAGCCACAGCCAGATACAGAAAAAATTGTGGCTGTTTTAGAATCAGTTCTCGAACGTAACCCAAATCATGCCGGAGCTAATCATTACTATATTCATGCAGTAGAAGCCTCACCTTCTCCAGAACGGGCCCTTGTCAGTGCTAATCGGCTCGGAACTCTAGCGCCAGCAGCAGGACACTTGGTACACATGCCAAGTCATATTTATTTTCGTGTGGGAGATTATCAAAGGGCAATGCAGGCAAACGAGCAGGCGATCGCTCAAGATGATATTTACATCAAAAAATATCAAGTCCAGGGCACTTACCCCATGATGTACTACAACCACAACGTACATTTCCTCATGGTGGCCAGCAGCATGGCAGGAAGATATGAAGATGCTCTGAAATCCGCAGATAAATTAGTTGCAAATGCTACTGCAATTGACCCCTATGCACCAATGCTTGAGGGATTCCTCGGTAGCAAAATGCTGATTCAGACACGCTTTAGTGATTGGGATGCCATCTTCAAAACTCCTGCTCCCGAAGCTAAATTACCCACTACCTCTGCACTTTGGCATTTTGCTCGCGGTATGGCAAGCGCAGCCACAGGCAAACTTGAAGATGCAGCAAGTGAAAGTCGGGCATTACTGGCTGCCAAACAGGGAATTTCCACTAAAGCAACCATTGGATTCAGTCCAGCCAGTACTATTTTAGACATTGCCTCAAAAGTTCTAGACGCCAAAATTGCTAGAGAAAAGCATGATTATGAATCTGCTATCCAATTACTAGAAAAAGCAGTAGTAGCAGAAGATGCCCTTAATTACGTGGAACCACCAGACTGGTACTTTCCGACGCGGGAATCTTTGGGTGCTGTGCTTTTGGCTAAGGGTGACTATAGAGAAGCTGAGAAAGTCTTTCGTGCCGATTTAAAAAAATATCCCCATAATGGACGTTCTCTATTTGGCTTGCAGGCAACTTTGCAGGCACTAGGCAAAGATGAGGCCGCTCAACTTGTCAAAGCTGAATTAGAGACTGTTTGGAAAGGTGATGTTCGGCAACTTAACATTGCAACTTTGGTTAATTAGTCGAACATGATGTTACGCCACTGACTCTCCTTTTCCAAAAAAAGAGGCTAGCGCCAAAGAAAAAGACTCGCGATGCTTGCTGTTATAAGCATCGCAGTTGCTTTTATAGCAGGTTTTCCCAAAGAGTACAAGTCACAATAGTTTTATATTTGTTGCCTGACTTTGCCTTTCGTATTAAAATCTTGAAGTAATGCTTCATGGTGAATGCAGTCAAACGTTCAATTCGGATATTCAAAGATGCGCCCCTGCATGTCTGATTTTCTATATCACCCTACAGAATTTATCTTATTCCATTTCCAACCCCTTTTTGCGGTGGATTGTACTTAGGGTATGTGGGGGCGGGCGATCGCACCTAAGCGATCGCATCACTGGTTAACTATCTAGTGGATGCAAAGAGTTGGCTCGTATGTCATCCTAGATTTATGAGAGTTAATTCAGCGATGTCTTTGGTTTTAGTATTGAAAGGCTTTTTCCTTTTAGTATTTACAGACTTCTGAGAGAAATTAAAATCTCTACACAGTGATGATTTTGGAGAGAATCGATGTCAATTTATGTAGGTAACCTCTCTTATGACGTTACACAAGAAGATTTAAGTGGTATTTTTGCAGAATATGGTACTGTAAAGCGCGTTCAAGTACCTACTGACCGTGAAACAGGTCGTCCGCGCGGCTTTGCTTTTGTGGAAATGGGAACTGAAGCTGAAGAAACTGCTGCCATTGAAGCTCTCGACGGTGCTGAGTGGATGGGTCGTGACTTGAAAGTTAACAAAGCTAAACCCAAGGAAGACAGAGGTGATAGAGGTTCCTTTGGTGGTAACAGAGGAGGATACGGCAACCGCGGCGGTGGCGGTGGCGGACGGTACTAACCTTGGAAACAAAAACTTACCAAGAGTCTTAAGGTCAGACAAACAACAGTCTGTCTTTTTTTTGTAATGTTACCGCCTGCATAGCCATTGATGAAGTCAACTTAGTAGGAGAAATAATGACCCAAGTAATTGTAGGTGACAATGAACACATTGAGTCAGCCTTACGACGATTTAAACGAGAAGTTTCCAAGGCGGGAATTTTCCCAGACATGAGAAAGCATCGTCATTTTGAAACACCCTTAGAAAAACGCAAGCGCAAAGAAGTTGCCAAGCACAGACAAAGTAAGAGAAGTTTTCGTAATTAAGGGCTGAGATACAGCAGAATTCAGTCCTTCTGAATTCAGGAGTAAAACAGGCTTTATACCTTGCTTTGAGACCAAGCTTGTGTACTTCACCTTCCTGAAAATTCGCTGTAAATATGAATGAATTCCCTCATAGATTCTATGGGGGTTTTCCTTTTATCTATTTTAAAATCAGGAAACCTAAAGAAACGCTAAAATCAAGTCAGCCTTTGTATTGTAGCGGTTGTGTCCCACATTACTCAGAGTGCGGTTCACTGCATAAATCCTGATTGTCAACGTCCTTATCCTCAGCCTTGGGGAAACAAATTTT
The DNA here is from genome assembly GCF_034530815.1 of Nostoc sp. DedSLP03. NCBI lineage: Bacteria > Bacillati > Cyanobacteriota > Cyanophyceae > Nostocales > Nostocaceae > Nostoc > Nostoc sp. DedSLP03. Next base: position 122,639 of record NZ_JAVRCK010000006.1, on the reverse strand, counting down.
GCAACAGCTGTGGCGCACCGCTAGAGTTGTTAGACCGCTATGTTCCAGTTCAGCCCTTGGGATCGGGAGGATTTGCTCAAATCTACACAGTTTGGGATGAAAAAACTCAAACAGAGAAAGTGTTGAAAGTATTGGTAGAAGATTCGCCGAAGGCACTGGAGTTATTTACCCAAGAGGCGGCAGTTTTATCCGGTTTGCACCATCCAGGTGTCCCCAGAGTCGATGCCGAAGGGTATTTTCAGATACAACTGTTTAACCCCAAACCGCACCAACTGCCTTGTCTGGTAATGGAAAAAATCAATGGGCAAACTTTAGAGGAGATATTAAAAAACTTTCCCCAAGGGTGTCCAGAGAATTTGGTTTTAAATTGGTTTGCCCAAGCAGTGCAAATTTTACAAGAATTACATAAACGTCAGATTCTTCACCGAGATATCAAACCTTCTAATTTAATGCTGGGTACATCTTCGTCATCTGTAACCCCGTCTCCAGGGCAAGCAGAGGGCGATCGCCTGGTGTTAATTGATTTTGGCGGAGCGAAACAATTTAGTGCCTCTAAGCTGCGTTCTGTGTCTAGTTCCACGCGATTATTTTCTTCTGGCTACAGTCCACCAGAACAAGTGACTGGAGGTATTGTTGGGCCAAGTGCCGATTTTTATGCTCTTGGTCGAACGGTGATTGAACTACTAACAGGCAAATACCCACTAGAGTTGGAAGATCGGCAAACGGGTAAATTGCGCTGGCGAACTGAGGTGAATGTCAACCCGCAACTAGCAGATTTGCTGGATGAGATGGTGCAGGAAGATGTGCGATCGCGTCCAGCGAATGCAGCTATAATTCAAAAACGTTTGGCGAAGATTTCTCAACCATTACCGCCACCAGGGTTATTTGCCCAACTGCAAGACAAGATAAAGCTTGCCTCAACGCAAGTTTCCCAGAGATTTACACTGATAACACAAGCTATCGAACAAGTTTTAGCTAACTTTAGCCTAGCTCTCACCAAAACCATTATTTTTATCGCTCAGACAATCATCAAAATTCTCCGAGCTTGTTTGGCGACGATTTGGGCGATTGTACTAAGTACTATCGGCGCTTGTTTTGGTGCGATCGCTGGTTTTATTTTGGCCTATCACACCAGCTTAGGGCCTCAGATTGTAGAATTTCTTGGGAGTCAGCTAAATCAATTAGTACCAAATACTCAACCTGTCTTCGGGACAGATATTTTAGTGTTTGTCGCCGCAGGCTGGGGAACTGCTTGGGGATTGACAGTATCTGGGTGTTTTGGTCAACGGCGGCGGTTTTTAGTGGCTTCCTTGATGGGCATGATTAGCTATGGCTTCGGCTGGTTGATTTTGCAACTAATCACCCCAAAAGATAGCGGCGAGGGCTTAGTGGCAGTGATTTTAGTAGCAGTTTGCTTACTTACCTTGAGTTTAGGACTTCGCAGCCATCATGTAGTGTACGCTGTGTTCGCGGCCTTTGGCAGTGCGATCGCCTATGCCATTTTGATTCTTTTGAATTTAGCACCCCCAATTTTCCAATTTACCAGTCAACCAGGTTGGTCAGAGTTATATTCACCTCTGACTTTTTTTGGCTCTGTAGGCTTCTTTATCAGCTTCTGGTTAGGAGTGAGTTACTACCTAATTGTCCCTGGACTGCGCCTTTTAGGATGGCGGTGAAGAGGCAGGGGGAGAAATCAATTCAAAATTCAAAATTCAAAATTCAAAATTGAAGATTCAATGCCCAATGCCCCATTCCCCATGCCCAATGCCCAATGCCTAAAAACAAGATCCCCCTAGTCGTATTTTTATCGAGCTAGGGGGATCACATATTTGGTAGTCTATAATTGGTTCGGTATAGTTCCTTACGATTTGATTCTATAGCCTATATTTCCGTTTGAGTAGTCTTACTACTAGAATTTATAGTATTTTTACAGCTTCTTAATCAATGCTTCATCCCTGTACTTCCTTACAGAAGCAGTATATGTAAGGATGGCAGTACGTGATGTTCGTAACTTGTCATTTTTGTAAATATCAGTAAAAAATATGAAACTTAAGATTGTTGCCACCGTCTCGCTGTTAGCTTGTTTAGGGTTTGCAGAGCAGGCTCTTGCATTAAATCAGCTAGACTTGGATCAGTTAAAGGCAACAAGTGCCTGTCCTCGGTGTAATTTGAGTGGCGCTGACCTAAGTAGGCTGAATCTAACTGGAGCAAATTTGCGAGGGGCTGACTTGAGCGGCGCTACATTATCTCAAGCTAATCTCACAAATGCCGATCTCACTGGTGCAAATTTAGAAAATGCGATTCTGAATTCGGCGAATCTCAATGGTGCTTCTTTAACTGGAGCAAATTTAAAATCAGCATCCCTGGAAAATGCCGATCTGTCTTTTGCTGGTTTTATCAGCGCCAATTTAGAAGCAACAAACTTAAAAAATGCAATATTGCAATTTACTAATTTTCGAGGGGCTAACTACCGGCTAACAACTCTGGCTAATGGTGTCGTCACGTCCGACAAACCCTATGGCTGGTCGTTAGAGCGTCCAAACCCCAGAGAATGTAACGAGTTTAAACCCGAAAATACTTTAGGCACAACCTGCTATTCAAAATAAACTGGGAGTAGGGAATGGGGAATGGGGCATTGGGCATTGAATCTTCAATTTTGAATTTTGAATTTTGAATTTTGAATTGATTTCTCCCCTGCTCCCTGCTCCTCTGCCTCCTTCAACCCCTATCCTTGTATAGCAAAAGCATTTTGTTTGTTAACAGTTCTTTATCATGGGAAAAAAGCCTAGCCTATAGATTAATTAAATCGATGCTTACCCATATAAAAGACTTAGCAGCAAAACTAGCGCCCCGCTTAATTGAAATTCGCCGTCACATCCACTCTCACCCAGAACTCAGCGGTCACGAGTACCAAACAGCAGCTTTCGTGGCTGGTGTTTTGTCTTCCAGTGGACTGCACGTACAAGAAGGAGTTGGCAAAACGGGCGTAATTGGAGAACTTCAGGGCACTGGCCAAAATGACCGGTTATTGGCAATTCGTACTGATATGGATGCCTTGCCAATTCAAGAGGGTACTAATTTAGAATATGCCTCTCGTGCAGATGGGATTATGCACGCTTGCGGTCACGATGTTCATACCACTGTAGGGTTAGGAACGGCAATGGTGCTGTCCCAAATGACTGAGGAATTAGGTGGGAAAGTGCGGTTTTTATTTCAGCCAGCCGAGGAAATTGCTCAAGGGGCAAGCTGGATGGTGAAAGATGGGGCGATGGAAAATGTCTCAGCTTTATTAGGGGTTCATGTTTTCCCTTCTATACCCGCAGGTTCTATTGGGGTGCGTTACGGGGCATTAACAGCCGCCGCTGATGATTTAGAGATTCTGATTATGGGAGAATCTGGACACGGGGCGCGTCCCCATGAGGCGATTGATGCGATTTGGATTGGTTGCCAAGTGATTACGGCACTGCAACAAGCTATCAGCCGGACACAAAATCCTTTGCGTCCTGTAGTATTGAGTATCGGGAAGATTAATGGTGGCAGAGCGCCGAATGTAATTGCCGATAAAGTGCAGTTATTAGGAACTGTGCGATCGCTCCATCCCGAAACCCGTGCCCATCTCCCAAACTGGATTGAAAACATTGTATCTAATGTTTGCCATACCTACGGAGCAAAGTATCAAGTCAATTATCGCCAGGGTGTACCCAGCGTCCAAAATGATTACGCCCTGACGCAATTGTTACAATCAGCCGCAGAAGAAGCTTGGAGTAGCGATCGCGTTCAAGTACTACCCGAACCTTCCCTTGGTGCTGAAGATTTTTCTATATATTTGGAACACGTCCCCGGTTCCATGTTTCGCTTGGGTGTTGGCTACAAAGAAAGGATCGTTAACCACCCATTACACCATCCCCAATTTGAAGTCGATGAATCTGCAATTATTACCGGAGTTGTAACTATGGCATACACAGCTTATAAATACTGTCAGCAAAATTTGTAAACAAAAACTCCCAGCATTTATCTGCTGGGAGTTTTTGTTTAACTAACCTTTTTTAGAGGATATAAAAAGCTCGAAAGCATTCTATACATTCGACTCGCTAACAACGCCCAATTTCTCTTGAATTTTGGTCTTAGCGGCTTTGAATTCAGTAGCCAGTTGCTCGCTTTCATCGCTGCTCAAGTTGTTACGAATAGCAGCAAACATTGTGCTTTCTTCTTGACGAATATGGTCGCCAACAGCTTCCATTAGCTGTCTAACTCGATCTTTGAATTCAGATGAAGAAGGACTAATACCCTTAATTTGGTCTAACACCTGCTTCATTTCAGCCTGTTCGTCAAACAGTTCTTGGGTGTTATCTTGACCGTAGAAAGGACGTACTCTTGGATAGACTACTTCCTCTTCAGCTTCAGCGTGGGCACTCAAATCCTTGTAAATTTGACCGAAGTACTCTTGGATCTTCTGCGGATCGTTGCTTTGCAGTAATTCGGTGAACAGGGTATTTACCTTGTTGTGATCGAGGCGGATGACATCTTGGATATTTAGATCCTTTTTATCGCTGTTTTGGGTGACAGCGCTACCTACCACACCACTGACTGCGGCCACAGCGTCTTGAACCCGTGCCCAAATTCCTTGATCTGCATCTTGTCCAGTAAGTTCGCGGACACCCAGAACCTCTAGAACGCCTTTAAGTTGCTCTTGGTGAGCGCGGTTCTCAAAGTTAATGGTATTTAATGGCCCGATCGCTAGCAACACATCAGCGCCAACTTTTTGAGCAGCTTTGTGAACTATCAAGCCACTCATTACTACTTGATGTTTCAGCAATTCATGCTGAGAGACTTTTTCATACAGGCTTAACTCAGAACCTTTGAACAATTCGCGAGCTTTTTCAATGAATTGTGTAACATTTTGTTTGGGTTCAGCCTGAATCCCATACTGACCAATTACAGTTTCTAAAATCCCAAGGTTTTTTTCATCATCTTTGATAAAATTTCGGATGCGATCGGCAATTTCAGCATCAAGCCCTTGCGTCAAAAGCGATTGTTCATTTTCGATGACCAACTGTTGCAGAGCTTTAAGACTTGCCAGTTTTACAGCAATAGCATTGCGTTTCGTATCATCTAAAGTAGTAACCATCCGTGTTCTCCTCGGCAAAGTGTTCGTAATTCTTACTTGATATAACCTTGACATAGGGGTTAGGAAGATTCCATCTTTCTTTTGAGCGATCGCTCTCACAACTCTGGGTAGATAAATCAAACTTTTCGTTAGAGAAAAATAGAAGCGAGCGCTTCTATTTTTGATTGCCATCAAATTAAGCAGTTTAGTATGACATTCAAATTGAATAAATTACCTATTTGAAAGCAATTTATATCTTTAGAATGACAATTAAGATCGAAAAAACTACTTCTTATTCAAGAGGGCAAAATTGTAACCAGTTCCACTAGAGCAAGACTCGCAACGCTCAATTTTGACAAGCATTGCTTCTCCTTGACGCTCCCCAGATGCCGAAAACTGAATCATTCCGGTTGCTCCAGATGTTGAAAAATTGGGATTAGACAATACCCTTTGTAATCCTTCGCGGGTACTATCTTTTTTTAAACCAGCAATAATTGCTTGGAGTGCATCATAAGCTCCTGCTGTTCTCTGATTTACTTGAGCATTCCAAAGCTGAAAGGCATTTTTTGCAAAGGGGTTATCTTTATTAGCATCACGATGCCAATACACAGGTAATACCATTCCTTCGAGATCCTTGCCATTTTGCAAAGTTGTAGCGCTGTACATAGTTTCAGAAGCAAACAATGGCTTTCTACCTTTAACTTCTTGTGCTACTTTGGTGGCAAAGTAGATATTTCTGATTGAAGGCATTAGTAAAAAGCCACTTGCATTTTCTGTTTCTATGGCTTTATTTACAAAAGCTTTAGGGTCAAAATCCTTATCTGCTAAATTGCAAGGCGTACTAATAACGTTGCTGCCATAATTTTTGATAGCTTGAGTGTACTTTTCTACAAGTATCTGATTTGATGAAGAGGTTGGATTATCTCTTGAATTACGAACATCGCCACAAATAGCAACATTTCTTGCTTGTCGAGCAATGTAGCGAGAATGAGTATCTACTAAATTATCATATAATGGATTTACGTGAAATAAGTAGTTATTTGTGTAACTATTAGGCTGACTATTTAATGTATTATTATTTAACTTTCCTGAATTTTCTGCTTGATTTGGTAGCTCAACGGGCAAAACTAAAACCAAACCTTTCTCTTTATATATTTCTGCGTTACGTCTAACACCCACAGCAGCTACAAGGCTTTTATCTTCAACTAATTCATTATCTAGGCGTACAGAATCTTCTCTATTATCAGCACTTGCAATTACAATTTGCAATTTTTTACCATTAATTCCTTCTTGGGTATTAACTTCATTTTGAGCTTGAGCTACACCGCGTAAAATCTCTTCTGCTAAACTAGGGTCGAAGTTAATTGGTGCGACGATCGCAACTTTTATAGCTGATGAATTATCTCGCGCTATTTTGGCATTATTTAAATAAATTAAAGTTTCTGGATCGTTGCGATTATTTTTCAGAGAATCAGTAAACTTTTTAACGGCAGTAACGTAATCTTTTTCAGCAAAAGCTTTAACTCCATCTGTTTTTTCTGGGGATGTTTGCACTTTCACCAAAATCCTTGTACCCAAATTCATTAATGACGACTTATTTGTAAATGAAGATGAAGTTTGTGTGGGGTTTGATGGTGTTGTTACGATAGTAGAAGATACTTTGTTAATTAACCATAAAATAGCTGCTACCATTACCCCAGCCAGACCAAGAGAAATAAGCAGTCTCAAATTTTCTTTTTTATTTGTCATGAATAATTACCAATCTATTACAAAAATTATTTTAAATAAAAAGATTTATGACAATTGGATAAAACCAAAAAACTAAAGATATTTAGCAATCAGGTTGTTGATTATTTCCGATATACCCACAATAATAACTGTCAATAAACCTGCTAGAATAACTAGCAATCCTACAAGTAACAGCCCATTTAAACCAGCTTTGAAAAGATTATTAGTTAAAAGATTTCTGAAAATAAAGACAACGAGTAAATTGGCGATGATAGCAATAACAATTAAATAAGCCTTTTCTAGAAGTGGGCGAGATTGAATAAAGACTAATCCTCCTAAAATGAGCAACCACAATCCAGAGCTAATCCAAGTCGTTCCGAGAAAACTTATAAGTGCGATTGCTAAAAATGAACTACCCGATCCAGCTATGATTGCTCCAGATAATAATCTCCTGTTAGATAATTGTGGTAGATATCGAGTTGATTGATGTTGATTTTGCGGTTGCGTCCTTGATGGTAGAGTAGGTGGAATAACTGTAGGAGGTGATGTATACCTTAGCGGTGGCAACTTCTTTAAGTCTTGTAAGACAGCCTGTGCAGATTGATAACGCTGTTCGTGATTTTCTTGTAAACACTTGTTAAGAATCATCTCTAATTCTTGACTTATGGGTTGCGTTAAATGCTGTCGCCAACTAGAAGTCCAACCATAGCCTTGTTTCATCCACAAACTCGAAGGAGAGATATTGGTCAGCAGTTGAAAGCAAGTTATTCCTAAACTGTAGATATCACTAGACAGAAAAACTTTACCCGTTTGCATTTGCTCAACTGGTGCATAACCTAATGAACCAATAATTGTCCCGATCGTAGTGTTTGTAGGTTCCGTTTTTTGTTTTGCCACTCCAAAATCAATTAGTACTAACTTTCCATCATTTTGACGGCGAATAATATTTTCTGGCTTAATATCTCGGTGAATTACTTGTTGTTGATGTATGTCTATCAGTACGAATAATAAATCATTTAAAAAACCTCGAATTTTGGCTTCATCAAAAACTCCCTGTTGTTTTAACTCTTGCAACAGATTTTGTCCTTCGATAAACTGTTGCACTAAATACAGATATTCAGCTTCCTTAAAATATGCATATAAATTAGGAATTTGGACATGTTCTCCTAGTTCTTTGAGACGTTTGGCCTCTCGTTCAAACAACTCAGTCGCTTTTTTATGTGCCTGACTACCCTGACTGGCATAAAATTGACTTAGAACCAGCTGCTTAACAACACATCGTTCATTGAGCTTGTCTATATCTTCTGCAATATATGTGCGTGAAAAACCTCCTCTCCCTAATGGTGCGATGATTCGGTAACGATTTCTCAATAGCGATACCAACTGCGTGCCACAACTGAGGCAGAAATTTGCCCCGTCAGGATTTTTGGGATTCTCGCAATTAGGATTTAGGCAGCAGACCATATAACTATCGCTGTCATTTTATTAGTTTTTAGAATATACCTTAAATTCTCTAGAAGCTTTACATTGTAAAGTCTCTACATAGCTAATGGCGTAGGCGTAGCCCGCACTTCGACAAGCTCAGTAACCATCGTAGACATCGCTTTTTGCTTTTTTAAACAATTGACCTAGCTCTACATTGTGGGAATTCTGTGTGAGTTGAATATTTTTGTAGAGATACCTACTTCATTCTAGTCAATAGAAACCAGGCTTGGCGATCGCTTCTCTTCGATCCCAAACACGAAATAACCTGACTTTTAGTAGCCAGTAACTTCATCTCTCTGGGACAAAGATCGTACTTTTCACCAAAGCATTTCAATGACTAAATTCCTCTATGCGAATCAACCGCAATTCTCAAAAGCAATACAGCCCTTCAGTTAACAGCTGTTTGTCACAGAAGCTTTTTTTATCCCATCAACGCCGTAATTACCACACATCTCGATTGTGGGGTTTACAAAACTCCCCGCAATTGTGACGATTACGCTAGAATTATTAAAGGTTCTTTACAGAATTTGCCGATCCTTCTCAATTCTGTTAAAACAGCCTAGCATTCAAATGTAAATCTTATAAACACCCTCTAGAGTTCACCAAAAGCTTCTATGACGCTCCCAATTCGCAACGTCGCCATTATCGCCCACGTTGACCACGGCAAAACCACGCTGGTTGACGCACTCCTCAAACAATCCGGCATTTTCCGCGAAGGCGAAGACGTTCCGGATTGCGTTATGGACTCCAACGCCCTAGAACGGGAACGGGGTATTACTATCCTGTCCAAAAATACAGCAGTTCGCTACAAAGAAACATTAATTAATATTGTCGATACTCCTGGACACGCTGACTTTGGTGGCGAAGTTGAACGGGTACTCGGCATGGTTGACGGATGTCTTCTGATTGTCGATGCCAATGAAGGCCCCATGCCCCAAACGCGCTTCGTTCTGAAAAAAGCATTAGAAAAAGGGTTGCGCCCCATCGTTGTCATCAACAAAATCGATCGCGGTCAAGCTGACCCCCACGTTGCAGTTGATAAAGTCTTGGATCTGTTCTTGGAATTAGGCGCAGATGAAGATCAGTGTGATTTTCCTTATCTGTTCGCCTCTGGAATGGGAGGTTTTGCGAAGGAAACCTTGGAAGCAGAATCGGTAGACATGCAACCTTTGTTTAACGCGATTCTGAAACACGTTCCATCACCAGTGGGCGATCGCAATAAGCCTCTACAATTACAAGTCACAACCCTAGATTATTCTGAATATCTGGGACGGATTATCATTGGCAGAATTCACAATGGTACTATCCGTTCAGGACAGCAAGCCGCTTTGGTAACAGAAAATGGCACCATCGTCAAAGGTAAAATTACCAAATTGATGGGCTTTGAAGGTTTGAAACGGGTGGAAATGGAAGAAGCAACCGCAGGTTATATTGTAGCGGTGGCTGGTTTCGCTGATGCTTACATTGGGGAAACGATTACCGATCCTAACGAACCCCAAGCTTTACCACTAATTAAAGTGGATGAACCCACCTTGCAAATGACCTTCTGGGTGAATGATTCGCCCTTTGCGGGTCAAGAAGGTAAGTTGGTGACATCAAGACAAGTGCGCGATCGCCTTTTCCGCGAACTTGAAACCAACGTGGCTTTACGCGTGGAAGAAACCGATTCTCCCGATAAATTCCTCGTTTCCGGTCGGGGGGAACTCCACCTGGGTATCTTAATTGAAACCATGCGCCGGGAAGGATTCGAGTTTCAGGTATCTCAGCCACAGGTTATTTACCGCGAAGTCAACGGTCAACCTTGCGAACCTTACGAACTCTTGGTGTTAGACATTCCTGTTGATGCCGTGGGTAGCTGTATCGAACGCCTGGGACAACGCAAAGGCGAAATGCAAGATATGCAACCAAGTAGTGGCGATCGCACCCAGTTAGAGTTTGTCATTCCCGCCCGTGGTTTGATTGGTTTCCGGGGTGAATTCATGCGGATGACTCGTGGCGAAGGCATCATGAACCACAGCTTCTTAGACTACCGTCAACTCAGTGGCGACATTGAAGCCCGTAACAAAGGCGTTTTAATCTCCTTTGAAGAAGGCGTTTCTACCTTCTACGCCATGAGGAACGCCGAAGATCGAGGAGCATTCTTTATTACTCCCGGTACAAAGGTTTACAGAGGTATGATTGTGGGCGAACACAATCGTCCGCAAGATTTGGAACTAAATATCTGTAAAACTAAACAGTTGACCAACCACCGTGCTGCTGGTGGCGATGAATTGGTGCAACTGCAAGCACCGATAGACATGAGCCTAGAGCGTGCTTTGGAATACATCGGCCCCGATGAATTGGTGGAAGTTACACCCCAATCAATTCGTCTGCGGAAGATGTCGAAGAAGTTGGCAAAACGGTAAGTAAAGCAATAACTTAATTAATTTAGAAAGTCCGCATCAGCGGGCTTTTTTGTTTGCTAGGTGTGTAACAATCATTTTTTAAATGAATATATAGCACAATACAGTTCAGTTAAGCTTTTTTCTCTCCCCCTGCCTCCCCTGCCTCCCCTGCCTGCCTTAACAGATAAATTTTGCTTAACCCAAGCCCAAGCGTATTGATATATAGCAGGAGGCAGGAGGTAAAAACCTTGCTATTCCTGAGATTTACGCTTGTCATTATGTCCTAATCTACCTGGCAACTGCTATAACAAGGAATAGAAGTATAATAATGCCTGATGTTTATTACACATCAGCCAAAGTAAGCTGCACTTAAATCATCCTGTCTTAGGAAAGTTAGTCAAAGAATTTAGACCAAAAATTTTTAGATCGCTTAGTAAAAGTATTAATATTACCTTATCTTGTATCACATCAAAAACTGTTTGGATTAGTCAAAACTAGGCGTAAGCGCCACCCTTGAGATTGACGCTTACACCAAACAAATTTGGGCTTTAACTTCTTAAGTTGACACCAATGATTGCTTGCGATCGCAACAATTATGCTGTTAAAGATTTAATTATATGTAACCAATAAAACTGAATTATACAAAAAAATTAAGTAAAATTTCGTATGCATTTTGTACATCTACTATCTAGGCTGATTTATTACACATGACACTGAACTCGCTCACAGACAGTCCTATTGTTGCATTTACAATTCTCCTAACAGTAATCTTTACTGTCCCTCCGATATTTGAGCGACTGCGACTACCTGGATTAGTGGGGTTGTTGGTTGCAGGTATATTACTAGGACAAAATGGACTAAAGTTGTTAAATCCTGAGTCTGAAACTATCAATCTGCTCTCTGAGATCGGCAAACTTTATTTGATGTTTGTGGCAGGTTTAGAAATTGACTTAGAGCAGTTTCGTAAAACTAGAAATCGCTCAATCGGGTTTGGCATTTTAACATTTTTAGTTCCAATGATTGCTGGCATTGCTACAGGACGATTATTCAATTTGGGTTGGAATGCCTCCGTCCTCATTGGTTCTTTGCTAGCCTCTCATACCCTCTTGGCATATCCAATTGTGAGTCGTCTGGGAGTGGTAACGAATGAAGCTGTAACTGTCACCATTGGTGCCACAATTTTTACTGACACAGGTGCTTTGCTGGTATTAGCGATTTGTGTCGGAATTCATGGAGGAGAATTCTCCGCCATGAGTTTAGCAATTTTATTAGGTGGATTAGCAATTTACACTGCTGTTGTCCTGTTTGGCTTTGACTGGGCGGGAAAAGAGTTTTTTCGCCGCTCTGGGGATGAACAAAGTAACCAGTTTTTGTTTATATTACTAGCATTATTTTTGGCATCTGTCGGAGCGCAGGTAATTGGAGTTGAGAAAATTGTTGGTGCTTTTTTAGCAGGTTTAGCTGTCAACGATGTTCTAGGACGTAGCCCAGTCAGAGAAAAAATTGAGTTTATTGGTAGTGTTTTATTTATCCCTTGTTTCTTTGTGGACATGGGATTATTGATTAATATTCCTGCATTTATCAAAACCCTCAGTTCAATTTGGCTGACTCTGGTAATTGTAATAGCTTTGATTGGCAGCAAATTTATAGCAGCATTCTTAGCCAAATTATTGTATCGCTACAACACGGCCCAATTGCTAACGATGTGGTCATTATCGCTACCACAGGTAGCAGCCACACTAGCAGCAACCTTGGTTGCTTATCAAACGGTAAATCCTGCTGGTGAGCGCTTAATCAGTGAAGCTGTCTTAAACAGCGTGATTGTGCTTATGCTGGTAACTGCAATTCTGGGCCCCATAATAACAGCACGATTTGCTCCTTCACTACAGCTTTCTCAGACAGATTTTGAAACAGATAGTTTGACAACTTGGTGGCAAGGTAATGAAGATGAGCAAGTAGAAAAAAATCAATATCCATTTACTGTACTAGTGCCAATATACAACCCCCAAACCCAACGGTATTTAATCGAAATGGCATCACTACTGGCTAGTCATGAATCTGGAAAAATTGTGCCATTAGCTATTACTAGAGCACATATTCACATGGATGATCCGCAATTAGTAACAGCGCTTAACCAAAGTCGAGAAAGATTGAATTTAGCTAAAGAAATCAGTCAAGAATTTCAGGTGGAAGTATCACCAGCAATTCGGATTGATGATGATGCAGCTTTGGGGATTAGCCGCACCAGTCGAGAACAAAATGCTAGTTTAATAGTGATGGGTTGGTCGCAGACAACAGGTTTACGCGCCCGCTTATTTGGTAATGTTATTGATAGCGTCTTCTGGTCTTCTCACTGTCCGGTTGCAGTTACACGCCTCTTGAGCAGTCCCAAGACAATCCAAAGAATTCTTGTACCAGTTGGAGACTTAACGCGCCAAACAATCGGTGCTTTAAGGTTTGCTCAGATTTTGGCTGATGTCAATCAGGCGGAAGTTGTGCTTTTACACGTGTGCGATCGCAAATCACCCCCAAATCGAGTAGAAAGATTTGTGTCTCAATTGTCTGACATCACTTCTAAAAGCCAGTTACAGGTAAATACGAATATCCAAACAATCAGGGGTGATGATGTCGCAAGAGTCGTAATTCGGGAAGCTCAGACGTTTGATTTAGCAGTATTACGTTCCGTTCGTTATCGCACAGCCGGAGGATTAGCAGTCAGTGAAGTGACAACGCAGATGATTCAAGAATTGAAGTGTTCAATTGTGTTGTTGGGAGAGCCGAATTCGTGATGTGCGAGTCAACGCTAGTAAAATAATTGCGATCGCTTTTGCCTCAGTGATGGGAATCCACAAGAGCGATCGCGTGGTTTGATAACTATTCTCCAAGTTACTCTTGAGATAATAATGGCTCAAATGACTGGTAAGCCTGATAGTTCCGAAAATGTCGAGCATATAAATCAACAATATCCTCAGATGAATCAAAGTCATCATACAAAACTGAATTCACGTCTACTAATTGCTGCAATGACCAAGTAATAGTTTCTCCATTTTCATTTGTATAGCTGACACTTTCATTTTTACCATGATTCAAAGCTTTTGCTTTTGCTTCCTCTAAAGAAGTGGCTTTAATCAAAACAAAGCTTTCTTGGTACAAAGATTGATAATCAGGTTTATCTGAAGATGATTTGTAGAGAATTATAGCAATATAGAAGGATTCTGCTTTATTTGCACTTTTAGTTTCCATATTATGTTCTCCACAGGTCTTATAAAGGTAAGTATTGAACACGATTACTTAATTCTTCAAGATAGGCTGTTTTAGCAATAATTTCTAAATCACGAACACAATCGCCAACAGTAACTCTGAGTTTATGAGCATAAATAACACCAGCAAAATTTATTTGTTTGTCTTGACGATGGTTGGCTTCAGCTAAAAAATCGTCATCTTGGGAAAACAAAACACGCTCAAGTTCTGTCGCACGGTCAAGTATAAGAGGATCGGGAAAGCTAGTCCGCCCATCTTCTTGTACTGTTAATACATCTACACCCCGAATCCGTAATCCATCTGTAATTCCTCGATGGACATTTTCATCAATATAAAGAGCAATGCTCATTTAATTAATCCTTCTACACGCAGTCTTTTTGCTAATGGAGATTCTCCTGTTTCTAAACGTAATCTTTCCGCATACTCGAAACGTTGCTGCATATCAGCATCAATTTTTTCTTTATGTTCCCAATAATAAGCTAAAGCAGAATAAATCTGGCTCATGCTCAAATGTGGATATTGAAAATGTAATTCTTCTGGACTCCAACCATAAGCATGAATGGAAGTAATTAATTCGACAACTTTCATTGATGTTCCTTTAATGAAAGGAATATTATTTTCATTAACTAAAATATGTTTATATTCAGTGGTTGTTGTTTGAGTCATAATTTTTACGTTAAAGGTTTTATAGTTGTTTTAATTCCTTACCAATTAGAAAGCTAATCCAAACTTAAATTTATGTTCATCACTATTCCTACACCTTATTTTACCGCCGAAACCAACTGCGTACCCAACGCCACAACCGACGCAACCAACGCCGTAAATTACGACGAGAGACTACAGGCGTTTTTGGTTGAGAAAGACGCTCAATTGCATTGTTGCAATCTTGCACATTAGCATCAAGTCCCATTGTTTGATATAGTTCACGGGCATTGCGATAAGCACCCAGCGCGTCTGATTCTCGGTTGAGGTTTTCTAATGACAGACCTAAGTTAAACCATGCGATCGCTTCCCCATTGCGATCGCCTATCTTTCTTTTGATTTCCAAAGACTGCTGCAAGAACTCAATCGCCCGTTGGTACTGTCCCAGGGAGTTGTAAGCATTGCCCAAACCGATTAAGGAAGCACCTTCGCCATTGCGATCGCCTATCTCCCTTTTGATTTCCAAAGACTCTTGGTAGAACTCAATCGCCCGTTGGTACTGTCCCAGGGAGTTGTAAGCATTGCCCAAACCGATTAAGGAAGCACCTTCGCAATTGCGATCGCCAATTTCCCTAGCTATATCCAAAGACTGCTGAAACAACCCTATCGCCTCTTGGTACTGCCCTTGAGATAAGTAAGCAAGACCCAAATTAGCTAAGGATTTGCCTTGTGTATTGCGATCGCCTATCTCCCTAGCTATATCTAAAGACTGCTGATAGAACTCTATCGCCCGTTCATACTGCCCCAGAGAGAAGTAAAAATTGCCCAAATTAGCTAAGGATTTGCCTTGTGTATTGCGATCGCCTATTTCCCTAGCAATATCCAAAGACTGCTGTAAGAAATCTATCGCCTGTTGGTACTGCCCCAGAGATAAGTAAGCATTACCCAAATTAGCTAAGGATTTGCCTTCAGTATTACGATCGCCTATTTCCCTAGCAATATCCAAAGACTGCTGTAAGAAATCTATCGCCTGTTGGTACTGCCCTAGAGATAAGTAAGGATTACTCAAATTCATTAAGGATAAGCCTTCAGTATTGCGATCGCCTATTTCCCTAGCAATGTCCAAAGACTGCTGGAAGAAATCTATTGCCTGTTGGTACTGCCCCAGAGATAAGTAAGCATTACCCAAATTCATTAAGGATTTGCCTTCAGTATTGCGATCGCCTATCTCCCTAGCAATGTCCAAAGACTGCTGGAAGAAATCTATCGCCCGTTCATACTGCCCCTGGTATAAGTAAGCAAGACCCAAATTCATTAAGGATAAGCCTTCAGTATTGCGATCGCCTATTTCCCTAGCGATCTCCAAAGACTGCTGGGAGAAATCTATTGCCCGTTCATACTGCCCCTGATAATTGTAAGCATTACCCAAATTCATTAAGGATAAGCCTTCAGTATTGCGATCGCCTATCTCCCTAGCAATGTCCAAAGACTGCTGATAGAAATCTATCGCCCGTTCATACTGCCCCTGGTATAAGTAAGCAAGACCCAAATTCATTAAGGATTTGCCTTCAGTATTGCGATCGCCTATTTCCCTAGCGATATCCAAACACTGCTGATGAAACTTAATTGCCTGTTGGTACTGCCCCAAAGAGTTGTAAGCAAGACCCAAGTTATTGAGAGCAGCCGGATAATTCGAGTTTTCTGTCTCGCTAGTTTTTTCCCAGGCTTCTATTAATTGCCCGTATAAATCAACTTGATCGCTGTAATAGCCCCGCAAGGTCAAAAATTCAGTGCAGAAAAGAATGCTATCAAATGCCGAATCATACTTTTCTAGTTGAAACCAGTGATAAAAAACTTCTAGATATCCCTTAATATCTTCTTTAGTCTGCCAAGGTTGTTGTTTAACATTCAAAAGATAGTAATTGATAGCTCGTTGATGCACTTCAGTTTGATCGCCAGCCTGATACCGTACATATTCCAAAACCACAGGCTGAAATTCAAATCGCCGCTTCCCATTAAGCTTTTCTATTAACAAAGAACGCTTAACCAGATTCCTCAATTCTCCTTCAATCTCTGGTGCTGAACTTCCCGGCAACATGGCCACGGCTGCGGCACTCTCAACCGCACCACGATAAACACTAATATTCAGCAATAACGCCTTTTGTAACTCATTCAACCGATTAAAACTGGCATCCAACACCACCGCCATGTTCCACCCATGCTTGGAAAAAGTCGCCGTAAAATAGACTTCCCCACTGTCTATCAGGTTGTAATAAACTCTCCAGGTTGTCAACGATCAGTAAAAATTGCCCAGAACGTAAACACCTAACTAGCGCCTCTACTAACTGCGCTTCTTGTTCTGGAACCGGAAAGCCAAATTCACCGAGGACTTGGCGGGCTAAATCGCTAAAACCTGCGCCATAACTAACATCAGCCCAAAATCGCTTTGGGAAACCGACAATTTCATCATAAATTTTCGTAGCCAGCATCGATTTACCTGTGCCACCGATGCCTTCTATACCAATTAAAAAAGTATTTTCATCAGTTAACCATTGCTGTATTTGGGCGATTTCTGCTGTTCTTCCTTGCCAGTAAGCCAAACTTTTACCGGGATTCCCTGCTTTGAGAACCCCCGGCGATTCTGGTGGAGAGATTTGTTGCAATCGCTCTAGTACTGGTTCTATTCGGTCAACAATAATTTTGACTTCTGCTGCATTTATCTGTCCAACTTGAGTTACCTTACTGTCACCGTAGGCAGTGAGATTCATTTCAATATTGTTCGAGTTACTGGGGCTGGGTTCCTCTGCCATTGCTTACAGTAGGTAAAAATTTTGCTTGATATTGTGGCAGTGAACTCGGAAGTTCGTGTTCAGAACTCGGCCGTTCCTGTTTAGAACTCGGCCGTTCCTGTTTAGAACTCGGCCGTTCCTGTTTAGAACTCGGCCGTTCCTGTTTAGAACTCGGTCGTTCCTGTTTAGAACTTGGCCGTTCCTGTTTAGAACTCGGCCGTTCCTGTTCAGAACTCGGCCGTTCCTGCTCAGAACCCGGCCGTTCCTGCTCAGAACTCGAAACATCAAAATTTTTAGGGTGGGCAGTACTCTATCCACCCTATTCAATTAAAAACTTACTTGGTTTGCGTCAATTTTCCCAACTTGCTTCACCGTACTTTGGTCGTAAGCATTAGCACTGACCTGAATATTGTCTCCGGGTTGGTCAGTCGATGCTTGTAAAATTTTAGCTATTTCCTCTGCAAGTGCTGTATCCGCTTCTAAAATCTTCTTAAGTTGCACTCGCAAACTTGCTTGTAAATCTTCATCTTCTGGCTTTTGTGCCACATCCGTTGCTGCTTCGTTTGCTGCTTCTTTAGCCTCTACTTTGGGATGTAACTTAGCCCAAATAGCTTTGGCTTTATTCCAAACATCCTCACCTACTTTCTGAGATGCTCCTTCTACAGCTTTATTGCCCACATTTAACAGAAATGGCAGACAGGGAGCGAGAAATTTAACGAGTAAAGCTATATCCATTGGTTTATGATGTCTATCTCACAAATGTACATTTTTACTAAGTATATTAACGCTTCTTTCCCTGTCACCTTGAAGCGAAATTTAGCCCAATAATCGCTGCCAAGTTAATTCTTTTCTCATTTCATCCCAATGCCAGCGTAATAAATTAGCGGGTTGACTCTTGGTAATTCCAGGCAAACCAATCGCTCGTCTAGGTGCATCCGTAGCTAGTAAAATGGCAGTCTCCACATCACAAATCCCCCACTTCAGCAAATTCTGCACTCCCACTAATAAGGGTAAAGTCGTTCCTGATAAAGTGCCATCGGCTAGTCGTGCCGTGCCGTTTTTAACTTCAATTTCTCGACTGTCCCAAGGATACACGCCATCGGGTAGCCCCAGAGGTGAAAGGGCATCGCTGACGAGGAACAGCCCTTTTTCTTCATAGCTAGCGCGGAGTAAAATTTGCAGCATCGTGGGCGAAACGTGTTCGCCATCAGCAATAAAACCACACATCACATCAGAATGGGTAATTGCTGCCCCTAATAATCCTGGTTCGCGGTGATGCAATGGTGGCATGGCATTGAAAGCATGAGTTACCATCGTTGCACCAAGTTCAAAAGCAAGTTGCGCTTGGGCTGATGTTGCCTGAGAATGTCCTAAACTAAGGGTAATTCCCAAAGAACGCAAATATGGAATTACTTCGCCAGTGGGATCTAACTCCGGCGCTAAAGTTATGACTTTTACGACGTGGGCATAATCTCCCAAAACCCGCTTTACCTCGTCAATTGTTAAGGGTAATAAGTACTCTGCTGGGTGTGCGCCGCGCTTATGGTAATTCAAACATGGGCCTTCTAAATGGACTCCGAGAATCTTGGCAGATGACCTCACCCCCAACCCCTCTCCGTCAACGGAGAGGGGAGTAAAATTAGAAATCACAGCAAGCGATCGCTGAATATTTTCTACTGAAGTTGTTACAAGTGTCGGTAAAAATGCATCTACCCCGACATCCCACAAAAATTGCGTTATTTTCTGGAGTACATGAGCATTTTCAGCCGTTAAATCAGGAAATGCCAAACCCAACGCACCGTTAATTTGCAAATCAACGCCACCCAATGAAATCCAGTCACCTGCAACATCGATCACAGATGCACAGATGTCTTTCCCGACTGTATCCATTGGCAAGATTTGCTCAATTATGCCCTCTTGATTAACCAAGAGCATCTGCAAATCTTTGTAACCAGGCACTCTAGCATTGATAATATCTACAGGATTTTGTGTTGCTTGAGTCATCACACTAACGAGAAGAGAGTTAAATCTGATTTTAGATGCAACTAACATCAATGAATCAATTCAAACAACGCCAATCAATGAGATGATAATTGGCATAACCTAGCTCAACTAATTTTTAATTTTTAATTTTTAATTTTTAATTATTATGACTCCCCTAGTTGGTATTATCATGGGCAGCGATTCCGATTTGCCCACTCTGAAAGATGCGATCGCAGTTTGTGAAGAATTTGGCATTGAGAGCGAAGTAGCGATCGTTTCGGCTCACCGCACCCCAGAACGTATGGTGCAATATGCTCAACTTGCACACCAACGCGGTATTAAGGTAATTATTGCAGGTGCCGGTGGTGCTGCCCATCTACCTGGAATGGTAGCGTCTTTAACTCCCCTTCCTGTGATCGGTGTTCCTGTACCCACTCGGAACTTACAAGGTGTAGATTCTTTGTATTCTATTTTACAGATGCCTGGTGGTATTCCTGTGGCAACAGTAGCGATCGGTAATGCCAAAAATGCCGGTCTTTTAGCAATACAAATCCTCGCAACTCATCAACCAGAATTGTTAGAAAAAGTGCAACAATATCGTCAAACCTTATGTGAATCAGTAATTGCAAAGCAAGCAAAACTAGAACAACTAGGTTACGAGCAATATTTACAGCAGATGTTTTAATAAATATTAATATCAGAGCAGCAGGGAAGATGAGGGAGACAAGGGGACAAATCAATTCAAAATTCAAAATTCAAAATTCAAAATTAAAGAACTTCTGCCTTCTCCTGGCTCCAGCATAGCTGCCTTCTGCCTCCTCTTTCCCCATGCCCAATGACAAATAACAAATGACAAATGACAAACCAAACTATTCAGATTGTTGCCCATATTATTGCTTTGCCTAACAAAGTAGAAGAACTAAAAGCTGTACTGTTGGAACTTATTGAGCCAACCCGTCAGGAAGCAGGTGCGATTGAGTATAAACTTTTGCAAAACCAATACGATCCAACAGACTTTACTTTTGTAGAAGAGTGGACTTCTCATGAAGCCCTGAATACTCATATGGATTCACCCCATTTCCAAGCAGCAGCAGCTAAACTTGAAGGTTTAGTGACTGCTGCACCAGATATCCGCCGCTACCATCTTTTGGCATAGTGCGATCTTGCTAACTTGAAGCAGACTCTTTATTTTTGGCGATAATTTGGCATATCTCAGCCTGAAATTCTAAGATTGAAGCGATCGCTCCAGAATCAATGCAGCATTCTGAAGTATCTTGATCCTGAGACCTTAGTCAAAAATTGAGAGCTAATGTGCCAATTGCTCGGAATGAATTGCAATGTTCCAACGGATATTTGCTTTTCTTTTGAAGGGTTTTCTGCACGGGGAGGAAAAACGGATGACCATCGCGATGGTTGGGGCATTGCTTTCTTTGAAGGAAAGGGATGTCGAATGTTTTTAGACGCTCAACCTTCTGTTGCTTCTCCGGTAGCGGAGTTTGTGCGGAGTTATCCCATCCACTCAACCCATGTCATAGCCCATATCCGCAAAGCTACTCAGGGCGAAATTGCCCTACACAATTGCCATCCTTTCCGCAGAGAATTGTGGGGTCAGTATTGGGTGTTTGCCCACAACGGTAATTTGCCAGATTTCGATCCAGAAAATTTGGGCTTTTATCAAGCCGTAGGTGATACCGATAGTGAAAAAGCATTCTGCACGATCCTAGAAACATTGCGATCGCGCTTTCCTTTAGGTAAGCCCGATATCAAGGAATTGTATTTTGTGCTGCAAGAAATTACTGCTGTAATTGCGACAGTAGGTATATTTAATTACTTATTATCAGATGGAGAACACTTTTTTGCTTATTGCTCAACTAAACTCAGCTACATTGTTCGCCAAGCGCCCTTTGCTGCTGCCCATTTAATTGACCAAGACATGACCGTAGATTTTCGGGAAGTGACTACTGAACGCGATCGCGTCGCTGTCATTGCTACCACACCCCTGACTGACAATGAAATTTGGACACAAATTCAACCAGGGGAATTACTAGTTTTTCAGGACGGTTTGCCCATAAAATATGCATTAACTTAATCCCACATTCCGCACTTCATTTTGTAGTGCAAATACTAGTACTAAGAAGTACAAGGTTAATTAAATAAATACATATAGAGGATCGGGAGCGATCGCATACCGAGAAGATCCATTTCCCGACATCTCTCCTAACAAGCGACAGTATTAACAACACTGTCGCCCTTATCTTTATTGAATTAATTCATGAAATCGAACTATCTAGCGGTGACAAGCTGACCCGTAAAGAAGAATGACCCTCCATTTTGTCCATTACCCTGTAGTGGATTACTTTTTAGATCAAACAGGCGAAGCTCAATTGTCCCTTCTACTGTTTGAGTTATCGGATTAAAAGCAGCTCTATAATCATTTCTTGCAATACCGGTACCGCCCTTGTTTGAGAGGCTAAAGTTGAGTGCCCTACCTGTAATCGCCTTCTTTCCATTACACGCCCAAGTACCTTGAGAAGTGGTAAAAGGATCAAACTGACCTGAAACACCACCTTGGTTTGAGTCACTACTAATCAAGTTGCCTTCTTCAGTAAGAGTTATCAGCGCACGTGAAGCAAACTTTCCTGCTTCATCTTTAATTGTCGTTAGGTATGTACCAGCGACAAACTTTCTGCAAACAGCCTGTTTAGAATTAGTATCAATTACAGATTCAGCTTTTGCTTTATGAATGTTGCAGATATCCAAAATGCTCACTGTGGAAAGTACACCAATTGTCAATCCAATCAAAGTTTTACGAATTTTCATGATAAACAATAGTAAAAAGATTTATGAAACGTAAAAATTATACATTAAACAAAAAACAATCTTGATAAATTTTGGTTAATTTTTGATTAAAAAAGACGTAACCACTGCCCAACACTCTAACGAGAACTATTAACATCAATTTCTACCTTTTCATCAATTGCTATTACTAGATAGAGCCATCAGCGCTCGTATTAAAGCATTAACATCAATTTCTACTTTTTCATCAATTGCTATGTCTACACCACTTCTAGCCACAGACGATAACATAGCCAAACTCGCTGCTGCTCCCAACACCTGCTCGGTAATTTCCAGATATCTCTGCAACTGTTCTAAATTCTGAAATTATTTCAACTGTCTTACTGCCTTGACAAATCAATTAAGGCTTCTGGTTAACAGAAATAGTTTTATCAGCAACAATTCAAAATTCAAAATTGAAGAGAGTTACATAAGGGGATTTAAACCCCGGCTGAAACTCAGCTACATGTGACGTTGCGGGTCTTAAACCCTTTAATTTACGATAAATTATTAACTAGCAAGTTGCTTGATGTCTTAGGTGTCGAATTGCGATGCCTACGGCGAGCTGCGCCTATGCAATTTGATAGTTGAAAGTAAAAGCATTTTTAATTTTTCACAGAACTGGTAAAATCACCATGTTCTCGATAAAGAATGTGAGGTTTTTTGGTGTTTGCAACTAGATAGATGGAATCATCCAGTATGATAAACACTATATAACTGTATTCCCATCGATTATTTGTGGATTTAGTGGAGGAAATAGAATGAGTTTGTGGCAACGCTTACTGAAAAGATTACAAGCGATGTCTTACGACAAGCTGCTAGCCTATGGCAACGCCAAAGGCGAACGCATCTACGCGTTCAATAGAATGTATCGGTTCAAGCTAAATTCGCTCAAAGGCTTTGTATCACTCTTTTTGGTAGGTACTGTATTGAGTGTAGCCCTTGCTGCCTGCTCTGGTGGAGAAACTGGGAGTACTTCTTCCTCTGAAACCCCTGCTGCTAATGCTACTCCTGTGGCTGCAAGCAAAGATAATGTTGAACTAACTTTAGTTTCCTTTGCTGTCACCAAAGCCGCTCACGAAGCAATTATTCCTAAGTTTGTAGAACAGTGGAAAAAAGATCGTAATCAAACTGTCGTCTTTAAGCAAAGCTATGGTGGTTCTGGTTCCCAAACTCGCGCTGTTATCGATGGTTTGGAAGCAGATGTTGTTCACTTAGCACTAGCTGGAGACACCACAAAGATTGAGAAGGCTGGATTGATTCAGCCAGGATGGGAGAAAGAAGTTCCCAACAATGGTATTGTCTCCAAATCTGTTGCAGCAATAGTCACTCGTTCCGGCAATCCTAAAGGCATCAAGAACTGGCAAGATTTAGCCAAAGACGGTGTGAAATTGATTACTGCTAACCCCAAAACTTCCGGCGGTGCTAAGTGGAATTTCTTAGCACTATGGGATTCTGTAATTAAAACAGGTGGCGATGAGGCGAAAGCTACTGAATTTGTGACCAAAGTTTACAAAAATGTGCCAATCTTGCCTAAAGATGCGCGGGAAGCTACTGATACATTTGCCAAGCAAGGGCAGGGAGATGTCTTAATCAACTACGAAAACGAAGTTCTTTTGGCACAACAAAAGGGCGAGAAGGTTGAGTATGTCGTTCCCGATGTAAATATATCCATTGACAATCCGATCGCTGTGGTAGATAAAAACGTCGATAAGCACGGAACCCGCGAAGTTGCTGAAGGTTTTGTGAAATACCTCTATAGCCCAGAAGCACAGCAAGAGTTTGTCAAATTAGGATTCCGTCCTGTGGATGAGGCTTTAGCTCAAACCAAGGAAGTCACTGACAAATTTCCTAAGCTGAAAACTCTGGGTACAGTTGCAGACTTGGGCGGTTGGGAAGCAATCGATCAGAAGTTCTTCGCAGATGGGGGCGTATTTGACAAGATTCAAGGCAAAAAATAATTTGTAATACTCGCCAAAGGCGAGAAGCAAGCTACGTAATTCGTAATTCGTAATTATGACTCCACAACTTTCTTTTCTCCAGAATTAAAAATAGTTGGTCTGTGGTTGAATTACGTTAGCGTAGCGGTAGCGAGTCCGCGTACTCTGTAAGAGTTGCAAGCTACGCTTTTAGCGTCTCGTAGAGAGCGTCATTAGCAATTACGAACACTGGCAAAAAGCTCCTTGTGAATTTTAAATTTTGAATTTTTCACTATGACATCTGTATCTCCTTCTGTGGAAGTTGAACGCAAAGCGCCATTCTGGAAGAGATTGGGACGAGTTCCTTGGACTTGGCGAATCACCATTGCATACCTGACGGTGATGTTGTTTGTCCCCATAGCTGCTATGTTTCTGAAAGCAGCTACAGAACCTCCATCTAGGTTTTGGGCGATCGCAACCAGTGATATCGCACTAGCAACATACAACGTAACTTTTGTGACGGCAATATTTGCTGCCTTACTCAATGGCGTATTTGGAACTCTAATTGCTTGGGTTTTGGTTCGCTACGACTTTCCCTTCAAGCGCTTGATTGACGCCACAGTAGATTTACCCTTTGCACTACCAACTTCTGTAGCAGGGCTAACCCTGGCAACAGTTTACAGCGATAACGGCTGGCTAGGTTCGCTACTAGCACCACTGGGAATAAAGGTATCTTTTACCCGCACAGGAGTAGCGGTAGCAATGATATTTATCTCACTACCTTTTATTGTGAGAACTGTGCAACCCGTGCTTCAAGAAATGGAACATGAAATTGAAGAAGCCGCCTGGTGTCTGGGTGCTTCTCAATGGCAGACCTTCTGGAAAGTGATTTTGCCACCTTTATTTCCCACGATTTTAACTGGTGTTGCCTTGGGTTTCTCCCGTGCAGTTGGGGAATATGGTTCGACTGTGATTATTTCTTCCAATACGCCCTTTCAAGATTTGATCGCACCTGTACTGATTTTCCAACGGCTAGAGCAGTATGACTATTCTGGTGCAACAGTAATTGGCATAGTTTTACTATCAATTTCCTTGGTACTGCTATTGGCAATTAATTTCTTACAAGGATGGGCAAGGCGATATGACAGTAGATAAGCCAAGTTTTCACTCATCTGCATCTGAGACACATACGGCCAAGCCGAAAGAGCAGAAGAGTTGGGTGCCAATAGTTTTAATTGGGATAGCGATCGCTTATTTAGCCCTAGTTCAATATATCCCGGCAATTAACGTATTTTTCCAAGCCTTTGGTAAGGGTGTTAGCCCGTTTCTGTCCAACCTGACGCGACCAGCTTTTCTCCATGCAGCTTGGCTGACACTGTTATTAGCTGTGATTTCTCTACCTTTAAATACGGTATTTGGTTTATGTGCAGCTTGGGCGATCGCTCGTCATAAATTTCCTGGACGCGCCGTAGTTTTGAGCATTATCGATCTGCCCTTTTCAATTTCGCCCGTAGTTGCAGGGTTAATGATTGTCCTACTTTACGGCCGGAATGGGTGGTTTGGCCCTTGGCTTCAAGCCCATGATATCAAGATTATCTTTGCCTTTCCAGGTATGGTACTAGCTACAGCCTTCGTGAGTATGCCCTTTGTGGCGCGGGAAGTGATTCCGGTTTTAGAAGAGTTTGGTAAGGATCAAGAAGAAGCTGCTAGAACTCTAGGTGCGAAAGATTGGCAGATATTTTTGCGCGTCACCCTACCCAGTATCCGTTGGGGTTTACTCTACGGTTTAATTTTGACCAATGCCAGAGCAATGGGTGAATTCGGAGCGGTTTCAGTGGTATCTGGCAACATTGCTGACCAAACCCAGAGCCTACCACTGTTTGTAGAAGACGCTTACAAACAATACGAAACTGAAGCGGCTTTTTCTGCAGCTGTACTGTTAGCGTTGTTAGCAGTAGTAACCTTGGTGCTGAAGGAGATTCTAGAACGGAAAACCCGCATTAAAAATGTTGAATAGAAAAATCAAGCAATTATAGTTATCTTTTGAATAAGATACAAGCAAATCATGGGACATGGTACGATCTACCTAGTACCTATCAGTAAATTACCGTTAGGGTTAAAAGTAGTTCTGTACCAATCCCGATTAGGGATTGAAATAACTCAGATATGGCTACTGACAATACACTTACCAATAAACGGATTCGACTCAGAATTCCTAAAGATTATCACCAGGAACCTGTTATTTCTCGCCTGGTGTCTGACTACGGACTGACTGTGAATATCACGGCAGCGATTTTGGGAGCCAATGCTGTCGGAGATGGTTGGTTTGACCTTGAACTACAAGGAACAGATGCACAAATACAAAGCGGGTTAACTTATCTTCGCGATTTGGAATTGGAAGTCTGGGATGATACTAAAGCAAGCGATTGGTAAGATTTATCTGGTTTTAAAAGAATTGTAACCCGCAGATACCCGATTTTATAAAAGTTGTAGGGGATCTTGTTTTTGATGAATGATTCAGAATTGCTGTAGTGGTTTGTCTACAAAAGGGTATACCAAATACCGTTATCATTTTGACGTAAAATACGGTATCTTCCTTGAAGAAATTCTAGCATTTTTGGAAAATTTTTTTTGATAGTAGGTTGCTGAATATAATCAATAAAAATATAAGGAGGCTTAGATGAATCTAACTCTTCTAGAAGTTTTGTCCATTGCTCAGGCAGAAAATATTCAAGTGCCCAACCACGTAGTGATGTTGCCTGAGTCCGATTGGAGAAGTAGTAAATAGATGGATCGCCAGCTACATAAATCTTACCAGGAAGACTTTCTGGTTGGGAGATAAATTCAGCCTCTGAACGAAGAGATGGATATTTTTCTCTAAAAACAGTCTGATATTTGAATCGTGCCTCTTCAGTTAAAGCAAAGTTATTATTAACCAGAACAACACTCTTTTTTATCAAAGTGTGCGATAAAGGGAAGAAAAACAAAAATATCAGCAGAATTGTCGTAAATGGGGAACTCAATTTTATTAAAGACTCCCATAAAACATCTAATCCTTTAGTAGCTAAAATACCTAAAGGTACAAACAATAGTAAATAATGGTATTCCCAAAATGCGCCACGTTGTAGAACAATCACACCCCAAGCAAAAATACACCAAATCACAAGTAGCAAAGTCAATATATTCTTAGACTTACGCAATGATACATCTACTGCAACAGTAGCGGCTAAAATTAGAGGGTAAAAATTATTTAAGAACCATTTGATTCCTGCAAAAAGCCCACTTGGGTTAAATTGGGAATTAGCAACAATCCGAGGTGGATATAAAAAGAATGTCTGATACAAAATTGGTAAACTATTAAACCAGGCAAAATAGCTAACAATACATAAAATAGGAAATATAATCCCCATAAAAATGGTAATAAAGATTTCTACAAATACTTTTGAAATTGGCTGCCGTTTGATCAGCAAAGAATATATCAAAATAGTTAACCAAAAGGAAAGTAATATTAGTAAAAGTATTAATTTAAATGTGATGACAATTCCACCAATAAAGCCTGATAGTAAAAGTATAAAAAATGCTTTTCTACCTTCATATTTAAAAGATTGAGAAGTTAACCAAACACAAGTAAATAAAGGCAAACTAACCAGTGCTTCCACTTGAGTAAGATGCCAAGGCTGTGAAACAGTATAGTAAACGCCAACTGTTAACAAAGGTACTAGACTTGCGATTATCGGATGCTGAAAATAGCTTTTGAGACTCAGCAACAATATTATAGACAGAAACACCATATAAATAAGTTCAAAGAGATGGATACCAATCTCATTAAAACCAAATAAAGTTCCTGCTAAAAAGTAAAAGCAAAAAATCCCCGGTTGCTTCACATCCCAGAAATCACGATAGAGTAACTTTCCTTGTTGCATCTCCAAAGCACCAAGCCGAAAAAATGCTTGATCTCCGTCAAATGGAAAAGGTAAATGTATAAGACCAATAATCACAATACAAATCAAAACTAAAAAGTCAATCTTATTTAATTTAGTAATATTAATCATCAATTTTTATCATGAAAATTTAAGCGACTATTATACAGTCATTAATATCCTAACAAGGTAAAGATCAAGGCAATTTTAGGATATGAACTTAAAGTTTAAAGTTTCTGCGATCGCGTCAACACTGACTTTTCATTTTATTAAAAATTAGCTGAAGTACCAAAAATATTTAAGTAAGTAGGCAGAAACAAATTAAAGTACATTAAATAATGTAAAAAACATAATTTTTCTCTGCTTTGAAGGCTCTAGCCCTACTTTGAGGGCTAGAGCCGCTTAATTTAAACCTTTAATTATTAACACCGTTCTACTTCTCACAAGAGATGGCAGTTATTGCTGGAGGAAATAAGTATGAATAAAAACTTTCCTTCCAAGTAGAGCATCTAACATCGTCCACTGCCTAAGTCTCAAGTTGCGCGTGGATTACTTAAACTGGACTACCTCTATGAAAGCTTTTGGTATTATATTTTGAGAGAAATGTCAACCGTATTAACCTCAAGCTAGTCAAAATATAATAAGTTTGATTTACGTTATTTTACCCATTGTATTTTTTCAGTCTTTGTGAGAGTCTCCTTTACATAACAACTAAGTTCATAAAATCGATAGAGTTGCAGTAGTTTAATAAAAGCTAGAAATATGAAAATTTTTATGAGGCTAACATTCAAGCAGGCACAGTTGAGTTGTGGGGGCACGACATCTGCAAGATTCTCTGCCGAACCTAAAAATTGCGTAGGCGCAGCCCGCCTTCGGCATCGCTATTGGGAATTAATCTGATGTCTCAGAGTAAATCTGTAGAACCTGCTTCAGTCCACAGTCGAATTCTCGTACCTCAACGGTATAACAGGCAACCTGTAATTTCTCGACTGGTTTCTCGTTATGGTTTAACCGTCAATATCAAAGCTGCATCCTTGACATCCGAAAATGACAGCGATGGCTGGTTTGATTTGGAACTTTCAGGAAATCCTCAAAAACTGACAAATAGCCTATCTTACTTGCAAGAATTGGGAGTGAATTTACTGCAACTAGCGATCACTAACCAAATTCAACCCAACCAGCACACTCTACCTTTCCCAAATTCAGCTAGCAAATTGAGTCCCAAAGACTCTGCATGGCTGACAAATAAATGGCAAGAACAATTCCAGCAATGGATTTCTCAAGGTCAAACCAATCGATTGCGGTTACAACTGTGCGTCTTAAAATCTTATTACCAAGAACCAGTAATTTCCGAGTTAGTTTCTGGTTATGGACTAACAGTCAATATTACCAGTGCTATACTTCAACCCGATACGCAAGATGACGGCTGGTTTGACTTGGATTTGTGGGGCACAACAAAACAACTCTACTCTAGCTTGAGTTATTTAGAAAAACTGGGACTACCGATTTGGCTAGATTTGTCTAGCGTTTATAGCGATATCTACGACGGGCTACGCCTACGCTAATTAATAAAATCATCACTATCTAATGTCAGCACTAAATAACCAAAAAACCAATTTTCAAAACAGATTATCACTGGTTTCTTCAGTTTCTGAAAAAAACCAAATCACTCAAATTCGTCTGCGGATACATATTCCCAAATGCTATCTGCAAGCGCCCGTGATTTCGCAGTTAATTTCTACTCACGGCTTGGTAGTTAATATTACCAAGGCTATGCTACAACCAAATGCAGAAGGATGCTTTGACATTGAACTGCGGGGAACAGTGCCACAAATTTCTAGCGGTTTAGCTTACCTAGAATCCTTGAATCTTAGAATTGTGGGCAAGCCGAATGCTGACGGCGATAGCTGGTTTTACTGAAATAATCTAAATTTCGTAGTACCAAATTTCTTCTTCTTTAAGAACAATTCGATGTAAGGAGAGGCGATCGATCAAGCCCTCTTGCTCAAACTGCCCAAGAACACGAGTGATTGTAACACGAGTTGAACCGACCATTTCTGCCAGGTCTTCATGAGTCAGACGCATATCTATTAAACGTCCCTTCTCAACTTCCGAACCAAACTTTTTAGATAACCATGCCAATAGCTTGATAAGCATAGTATCCACTTTTTTATGGCTACGAATAATCATCAATTCTTGAGCCTGTTGGATATGGGCAAGCAGAGTTTCTGTTAGTTCAGTCCATTCTTCTAGAGGTAAAACTGTTGCCTCCACTTTAGTTAGGCATTCCATCTGATAAGGTTCTAATTTTGACAACCTTTTACCAACGACATCTCCAGGACCCCACAATCCTAAAGCAACAGTTGTACCATCTTCCAGATAGCTAAAAGTTCTTACAAAACCCGTTTCAATCTTCCAAAGGTCGTTATGATGCTCTGGCAGAAATGATCTACGGGCAAAAAGTTGCTTAGTATTGTTACTGTTTGAACTAGATAAGCTTGTGTACAAAGACACCATATATATAAAACTATTCTCCGATAAATTAACCGTAGTATTACATTTATATCAGGTTATAAGAACCTATGGGTATTTTAAAGAGGGGAGCAGGGGAGGCAGGGGGAGCAGGGGAAGAATAACTCATGCCCCATGCCCAATGCCCAATGCCCAATGCCCAATGCCCCATTCCCAAAATTAAATTCCCGCACCATCAAGAAAATCTTCAATCATCCCATCAGAGTTCTTGCTCTTAGGGTTGTCAGTTAATTCGTCGCCAAGCTCAGTTGGGGACAAACTTGATTGTTCCAACTGCTCAAACTGTTTTTCTAGAGACTTGACGCGTTCAAATAAAGCACGGATAACTTCAGCTTCTACGTCGCGGACTTTATCATGATCCAGAACATTGCTATTTAAGTTGTTCTGACGAGTTACGCGCCCTGGAATCCCAACTACTGTAGTGTTACTGGGAACATCTCGTAGTACCACAGAACCGGCTCCGATACGGACGCGATCGCCAATTTGAATATTTCCCAATACTTTCGCACCCGCTCCCACAACCACATGAGAACCTAAAGTTGGATGGCGTTTGCCGCTTTCTTTCCCAGTCCCGCCAAGGGTGACACCTTGATAAATCAAAGCATAATCGCCTACGATCGCAGTCTCGCCAATCACAACTCCCATACCGTGGTCAATAAACACTCCCTGGCCAATTAATGCCCCAGGATGGATTTCAATTCCGGTTAAAAACCTACTAAGATGAGAGATGAGTCTTGGTATGAAAGGAATTCCAATTTTATACAGCCAGTGCGCCAATCGATGAAACACTAGAGCTTGCAGTCCAGGGTAACAAAACAATACTTCTAGCCAGTTACGGGCTGCTGGGTCACGCTCAAAAATGGTTTGCAAATCAGTTAGTAGCATAGTCTGTTGAGATTTTTATTGGTGGGTGAGGCTCTAAAAGCAGAAACTTACGATGATTCCCAAAAAAAGATCGAGTCCTTATATTGGGAATTGTGTAATATCTAAATCTACGGTAAGTCGATAGAGTATAGTGTTTTTGTGGGTAATAAGTGGGATGCTATCACATTCCACTGTTGAAAAAAATTAATTTCGCATAAACTGCGATAAGTCCCTCAATTCACCGTAGTATGTTGAGTACAGTGTTGAATAGCCAAAACTACGCTCTCTTGGATCTGTCTTCCAAAGTGGAATACGCGCTGCTGGCACTCTTAGAACTGGCAAGCCACCACGGACAAAAACTTCCTTTAACCATGAGCGAGATTACTGCCAAGCAACCCATACCTGAGCGCTATCTGGAACAAATTTTGACCAACCTCCGGCGTGCTGGTGTGGTGCAGAGTCAACGCGGCTCTAAAGGAGGTTTCGTTTTAGTTCGGGAACCTTGGCAGATTACAATACTTGAAATTGTCACTTTGGTTGAAGGCGAGCGGAAAGAGAAAGATACCTCTAACTCTCCGACTCTAGAAAAGACTCTGGTTTATGAAGTTTGGGAGCAAGCTAATGCTGCCTCAATAGAAGTTTTGGGTCGTTATACACTCCAAGACTTGTGCGAGGAAAGAGAAACTCGCGCCCAGCAGAGTCCAATGTATTATATTTAGACACGACGGAGTACCCCCATGCAGATAGCGAAAGATATCACAGAGTTAATCGGCCGAACTCCTTTAGTTCAATTAAACAAGATTCCCCAAGCTTCAGGAGCGGTTGCTCGGATTGTGGTGAAGCTAGAAAGCATGAATCCAGCATCTTCTGTGAAAGACCGGATTGGCGCGAGTATGGTGGAAGCGGCAGAAGAAGCAGGCTTGATTCACCCCGGAAAAACTGTTTTAGTAGAGCCGACTTCTGGAAATACAGGAATTGCGCTAGCAATGGTGGCAGCCGCCAAGGGCTACCATCTCATTCTAACGATGCCTGACACAATGAGCCACGAAAGACGATCCATGCTCAAAGCTTATGGCGCTCAACTAGAGTTAACGCCAGGGGTAGAAGGGATGCGAGGAGCGATCGCTCATGCAGAACAGCTTGTCGCTAAAACGCCCAATGCTTATATGTTGCAGCAGTTCCGCAACCCAGCTAACCCGAAAGTTCACGCCGAAACCACAGCTGAAGAAATTTGGAATGATACCGATGGAGAGGTAGATATTCTCGTGGCGGGAGTGGGTACTGGTGGGACGATTACGGGAGTTTCAGAAGTTATTAAAAAACGGAAGCCGAGTTTTCAAGCGATCGCAGTTGAACCAAGCAACAGTCCGGTATTAGCAGGCGGTAAATCAGGGCCTCACAAAATTCAAGGTATCGGCGCGGGATTTGTCCCAGCAATTTACCGTTCAGAACTGGTAGATGAAGTGATTCAGGTAGCAGATGAGCAAGCGATCGCTTACAGCCGTCGCCTAGCAAAAGAAGAAGGATTGCTATCAGGGATTTCGACTGGCGCTGCTTTATACGCGGCTATTCAAGTGGCACAACGACCAGAAAATGCAGGTCGCCTAATCGTGATGATCCAGCCTAGCTTCGGCGAACGCTACCTCAGTACTTCACTGTTCAAAGATCCAGAGGAGAATGAGTGGTTGAGTAAAGTTTGATTCAGGTGGGGTCTCAATCCCCATCAGTTAAGCCCAAAATCCTTGCTAGAGACGCATTAGCAGAGCAGGACGTTAGCGTAACCCAATCCAATTTCGCGTCTCTACAGGTCTAAAAGATGAAACTTCTACTCAGTCTCGCGTCAGCCTAATTGAGCAAGTTGTATCTTAGATTCAAGAATCTTTAAATAAAATGTTTCTGGGGGCATAGCACTAAAATGCTTCTATGCAGGAAATCTGAAAGTTAATAAGTCCTCATTCCTAATCTACTAGAATTTAAAATTATCGCCAATTTAATCGTTAGTTTCATTATTTTTTACCAAAATCATCAAACAGATACTACTAGCAGCTAGCTTTATTGGACTTAAAGCTTCGCTTTTTAATACAATAAAAACGCCTAATCCGATCAGAATAAAAGGCACAAGATTATTAATATAGTGAGTCAATACATCAGCTATAACTCTGTTGTTAATTAATTTGTATGCAACGTAGCACCAAACTCCTAACAAGAGAAAAAATAATCCGATAATTACCAAAAAACTCTCTAAGTTGCAGCTAGCAAATAAAGGCACGTAGACACTAATATTATCGCTACCATTGGCAATTGTAACGGCTGCCACACTATAAGCTTGAGGAGAAAAAAAGCTAGTAATTGTTGATGCTTCAGCTTCTTCTGTGGTAGCTATAATTTCTTTTGATGAATCTTCTTCCCGATTCACTAAGCTACTGATACCTATGGAGATTGGTAGTAAACCAAGTAATCCAATCCAGTTTTTTGATAAAACTAACCCACCAAATAAACCCGAAAGGCTAAGAATTAACAGAACTGTAAAACCGAAAAACTGGCCAGCAACTATATGTCGGGGGCGAAAATTAGCACTTATTTGAGAAAAAAATAATAATAAAATGACAATATCATCAATGTTAGTGGCAATGAACGCAATTAACCCTGTAGTAATTGCAGTAACTAACTCGTTCATATTTTAAGATAAAGAAGAATTGAGGAGTCAGTAATAATTACTGTGTCATTTTAAATCTAAGTTGTACCAGAAGGTTAAAATAATTCGTGATTGATAATGACGCGCGAATATTTCGTCAATAATTACGAATTACGTTAGCGTAGCGGTAGCGAGAAACGAGCGTCATTACGAATTACGAATTACGAATGAGTGAATTTGGTATGGTGGTAAATCGTAGATTCTAAAAATCCAGCATGAGTCAGCTAGGGACAGCCTTCAGTGAAGGGATAATTGCCTTCATCGCCACTAACATAGATGACATCATTATCTTGTTAATATTTTTTTCACAGGTAGACGGTAATTTTCGGCGGCGGCATATCTTACTCGGTCAATATCTGGGTTTTACAGCCATTATCATCGCTAGCTTACCAGGATTTTTTGGTGGATTGGTTGTACAGCGGGAATGGATAGGATTGCTAGGACTACTACCAATAGCAATTGGTATTCAGCAATTAATATCTAGAAAAGAAGAAACGATAACAGTTCAGACAGTTAGTAGTGATTTTAGAGAGCCTACACCTACGAACCCAGTATTATCTTTTATTTTGAGTATTTTGCACCCCCAAACCTATAAAGTGGCAGCAGTAACGATCGCTAATGGTGGTGACAATATTAGTATATATATCCCTTTGTTCGCTGGTCATAACCTTGCAAGTTTGGGAGTAATTTTAGGTATATTTTTTATCATGGTAGGGGTTTGGTGTGCGATCGCTTATTTTTTAAGCCGTCAACCTGCCATTGCTAATATTTTAAGTCGCTACGGTAAAGCTGCCGTACCTTTTGTGTTAATTGGCTTGGGTCTATTCATTATGTATGAACGAGGTACATTCACTCTACTACCTTGGAGCAGAAGTTAATTAACGTTGGATTTTGAATGCTGGATTTGAGATTGAACGATGAAAATCTCAATTTGAAATCTTAAGTCAGGCTAATTTGAATGGTGCTGACCTCAGTATATTTGGTAAAATACTTGTACTGAGCTTTGCCGAAGTAAACGCTCCTTACTACTAAAATAGGGTGAGCATTGCCCACCCTACTGCTGTTGATTACTTTGTGTGAGACTATAACGGACGGTAGACGCGATAGTTGATTTCGGGGAAGATATTATCCATTAACTCGACTTTTTCCAACCAACCACTGTCAACTTTGCCGATTTTAACGTCTTCATAGAGCTTATTGAAACGCATCAGGTGCGATCGCGTCCGTCTGACTGCATAGGGTACCATCGTTCCTGTCCGCATAATAAATGCCCAGTCGGAAGATTGTGCTAATAACAATTCCCGCGCTGCTTGGTTCAATGCTTTCCACCCCAACTCATCTTCTGGTTCCAGGTGCGAGATTTCAATCATCCGTTCAGCAGCTTTGTGCAAATGCGGATAAACCCACGCATTCGTTTCATTCAACCAATACTCGTGGAAACCCTTGAAACCCCAACTAGACTGCGAAGGACGACAAACTTGCTGCGTCGGCTGCTCTCGCAAATAGTCTGCTAAATGGGTCATTCGATATGTTCCTTGGTCATACCACGACTTGCGGAATAGGTAATCGATGAACCAAGGGCCTTCATACCACCAATGTCCAAATAACTCTGCGTCATAAGGTGAAACGATAATTGGCGGTCGTTGCATTATACCATAGAGATGCTCTGATTGCCGCTCTCGATTATACATAAAATTAGCAGCGTGTTCTGCTGCCTTTTCCCTAGCCCAATAAGGATCGTAGAGCGCCTTATCTGAAAGACCTAAGCCACGTCCCGTAATTTTGTGATATTTAATGCCCGTGTTTTTTCGTTGACCATTGGGCATAATGTAGGGCTTGATGTACTCATATTCTGCTTCCCAGCCCAAATCTTTATAAAATTCCCGATATTCCGCTGCCCCAGGATAGCCCACCTCAGAAGACCATACCTGTTGGGAAGATTCATGATCTCGACCAAAGACAGCAACACCAGTTTCTGTATAAATTGGCGCATAAGTGCCAAAGCGCGGCCGGGGACGGGCATAAAGGATGCCATGCCCATCAGTGAGGAAGTAGCGTAACCCAGCATCAGCTAGCATCCGCTCTAAACCTTCATAGTAGCCACATTCCGGCAACCAAATGCCTCTAGGTGCTTGTCCAAAAGTTTGTTCGTAATGTTCGCAGGCTACCTGAATTTGCGCCCACACAGCTTGGGGATACATTTTCATCAACGGTAAATAGCCGTGAGTAGCGCCGCAAGTGATAATTTCCAGGTTGTTACTGTCTTGGAACTTCTTAAAAGCTGTCACCAAGTCCCCGTCGTAGCGTTCCCATAGCTGACGCGCTTCGCTAAACTCAGTTGCGTAATGTTCGGCTAAATAACGAAGATGCCCGTTGTTGACATTATGTTCTACTTCTAGTGCTACAAGTTCTTCTAGTTGAGCTAAGTGTAATTCATAGCGTTCTTGAAGCAGAGGATCGCGAAGCATCGACACTAAAGGGGGTGTCATACTCATCGTGATTTTAAAGTCGATACCGTCTCGCTTTAAGCCTTCAAATACTTTCAATAAGGGGATGTATGTTTCTGTGATGGCTTCATAGAGCCATTCTTCCTCCAGCACGTAGTCACTTTCCGGGTGACGAACGAAGGGTAGATGTGCGTGGAGTACAAGCGCGACGTAGCCGATAGCCATAGTGATTTTGGGGTGATACTTGTAAGTTGAAGGTTGAGAGGTTTGGCTGAAATTAACAATATTTTAAGACTTTATGGGAATCGTAAGAATAGTTTTCAATATGAGTTAAATACGGTGTTGTACCCCACATTCCGCACCTATAGCAACAGCCAAAATGGTTAGGACATTAACAGATGATAAAATTTAGACACAAAAAGGCTTTTCACCCAGTCCCCAGTCCCCAGTCCCTAGTCCCCAGTCCCTTGCTATCAAACTGGCACACAGAGAAAACAGTAAGTAAATTAAAAAGACTAGTAAAAATTGAGACAATAGACCTCCTGCACGAATCAAGAAGTATGTGCCAGTTCGTAGTTTAACAACCCAGCAATTAGATTTATGCGTAAGCCAAACCGCTTTCTACGGTTGCGATAAGTCCTGAGAAAATGCGAAAAATTTTGAAGCGGCGAATCGTATGTTCAACTCGTACCCGCAGTTTTGCTAATTGCGAGTTTCAACCCAAGCATCTAACTCTTTTGGAATCGTATGTTCAACTCGCACCCGCAGTTTTGCTAAGGTTTGATTATGCTGCTTTTTTGCCTCTGGCAACGCTTGCTGACGAGGCTTTTTGGTTGGGGTACAAGCTCCAGCATGACATTTAGCAAATCCTTGATAGCCCCGGTCAGCTAAACACAATTGTGACGAGACAAACGGCAAGCGGCTGCGTTTAAGTAGCGATTTAAGTCATGAGTTTTACCCGTGTCTACAGCAGTACAGATAATTTGTCCCGTTTCAAACTCCACTAATAGCTGTGCTTTGAGTGTATGACGCTTCTGCTTGCCACTATGAAGATGCTGCTATCTTCATTGTGCCAGTTGGCGATCGCCAACTGGCACACCGTCTAAATATTCATGCAGGAGGTCTAATCGAGTTCTCACCTGTAAAGCAAGATTGCATTTACATAAATTTATTGCTAAATATTCATGCAGGAGGTCTAATCGAGTTCTCACTCCTATTATGAATAGGGATGAGTGGCGAAATCCAAATACTTGGCTGGTTTCGATTGAAGAACTAGAAAGCGTTCTTCGTAGTAAAAATATTAATTTTCTGTCCAATGTTCCGAAGATATTCGGAAATATATCAAGGAACGCATATATTTGCTGCCACCAACTGCATCTTTGTTAGCAGATACGGAATTAACATCAGATTCAAGGGACACAATATGGGTCAACAACGATGCTGCCATCTGGCATAGTAGTATTGCGGAAGAAGGAACCTCGCATTATGGGGAGAAAGAAGAACTTAGCTCCAGTCAGGTTAGCTCCGGGCAAGTTAAGACCTCCCATTTGGAGGCAATCTAGGTTAGCGTCCCTCAAGTCGGCATAACTCAAGTCAGCCCCATCCAGAATAGCACCACGCAAATTAGCACCACGCAAATTAGCGCCCCAGAAATTGACTTCTCCCAAACCGGACTCTTCCAAGTTGGCATCACTCAAGTTGGCGTAGGGCAAATAAGCCTCTCGCAAGGAAACTCCACGCAGATCGGCATCTCTCAAATCAGCATGGTGCAAAACAATATTATAGAAAACTCTCTCACCAGCAGCGTAGCGCCTGAGAAAGTCCTGGGTACTAACAACCCTTATGGGATCATTTTCAAGACTCCCATCTGGCATAGTGGTATTACAGAAGAGAGCAGCTTCCAAAATAGTGGAACTCAAGTTGGCACCACGGAGATTGGTATCAATCAAATTGGCACTACTCAGTTTAGCGCCAGTCAAGTTGGCATTGGTCAGATCGGCACCCATCAAATTGGCACTACTCAGGTCGGCATCAGCCAAGTTGATACCTATCAAATTGGCATTAATCAAGTTAGCACTATAGAGCCAAGTCCCTTCTAGGTTAGCGCTACTCAGGTTGGAATTAGTTAATTCGCTATGACCCAAACTGATAAAACTGAGATTGCCTCCACTCAAGTTAATATCAACCAAGTAAGCACTACTCAAATGAGATTCTCTAGCTGGCAGTTCAATCCCACTAAAATTTCTTTCTCCAGCCTTGTACTCTCTGAGCAGATTGTCAACAGCAATTCACCCCAGGCAGGGTGGTTCAGGCAAGTCTTCGTCCAATTTTATCCAATCGTCATCAACCATAAATTAACTCTTAGGGTCAATACCTGCGTTTCGCAAGCGTTCTGCCAATATTGCAGCCCGTTGACGTTCTTGTTCTAATTGTTGGTTTGCTTGCTCTAATTGTTGGTTTGCTTGCTCTAATTGTTGGTTTGCTTGCTCTAATTGTTGGTTTGATTCTTCCTCTGGCAACATAACCAACTGTCTATCTGGTGTAAAGAAGCGTAATTTGCCCAAATATACTGCCAAATACAGCCCTAACTGCTGACTCCACAACCAACCAACCTCAGTGGGTACAAGGTCTTGATATTGCCCATCAACTAAGTGAAATCCCTGTAATTCTAGGTTATTTGGGTCAAACCAAAAGTAATCTGGAGTACGAAATGTATTCTGGTAAATTTGCTTTTTTAAACCTTTATCAACTGAGGCAGTGGAGTTAGATAATAGCTCAATAATTACATTGGGATATTTGCCATCTTCTTGCCACACAACCCAGCTTTTACGGTCTTTTTTCTCTGTATCTAAAACCACAAAGAAATCAGGGCCTCGAAATTCTTCTGACTTTTTCTGGTTGGGACTGAAATAGATTGTCAGGTTGCCGGTAGCATAAAAATCCTGACGATCGCGCCACCACCATTTAATCAGGCGGATAAGCAAATCAATTTGTTCTCGGTGTAAGTCAGATTCCAAGGGGGGTTCGTCACTAAAGATATCACCTGGTGGGAAAATTATACTCTCAGTGACATCTTCTAAACTAGCGGTGGCAGCAAGGGGCTGAGACATACAAGATAGTTTTTTATGTTTGTCTCTATGCTATCGTGACTAACCTTTGCATTATGAGTGCGTAGGTGCAGCCTGTTATAGACATCGCACTTTTTATATCATGTCCGGCTAATCACTTATGATTACCGTATCTGTGCAAAAATCCCAAAAGTTTCTTTCCCCCTGCTCCCTGCCCCCTGGCCCCTGCCCTCTGCCCTCTAAATGATAAGTCTTCAACCAGACATGATATTATTCCTCATCCCGATATAACTCTTGCAAGTCTTGTAACTGAGTCTTTCGGGAAATCCGGCGATATTTTTTACTTTCTAACTTGGGTTCGTATTGACTCTGTCCTTTGCCTTTGCTTTTTAACTTCATGGTGGATTCTGGATCGGCTTGTTGGTGTAGCTGTGTTTGATGAGCGATCGCCGCGTCCAAAAATTCTAAATAATGTTCGTATCGTTCCCAGTCTCCCCGCACCACGCACTCAGGCTCGTCTCGATGCAGACAATCACTAAAACGACAGCTAGCAACTGCTAACCGCTTTCTGGCTTCTGGGAAATAATGGATTAATTCTTCTGGCATACAATCCATGTCCGGCTGATTAAAACCGGGAGTGTCTGCAAGCATTCCACCGCTAGGTAACTCAAATAATTCTATATGGCGAGTGGTATGACGACCACGAGCTAACTTTCCAGAAACTTCTCCGACTCGCAGCTGAAGAGAGTCAATCAGCGTATTAATCAGGCTGGATTTACCAACGCCGGAAGGCCCAGCGATTACGGTAATTTTATTGCTCAGGTATTTGGCTGCTTGCTCAGTATTAATACCATCTTTAACGCTGATAAATATTGGCTGATAGCCCCAACCGAGCAGGCGATCGCTAACTTGTTGTTGTTCTGGCGCTGAAATTAAATCACTTTTATTCAAACATAAAAGCACATCCAAGCCAGTAGACTCAGCCTTAATCAGAAATCGGCTCAACTGATAAGGTTCCAAAGGTGGATCGGCAACGGCAAATACCAAGAGGATTTGGTTGACATTGGCGATCGCTGGACGATCTAACTCACTTTGGCGGGGTAAAACCTCAGCGATCGCTCCCCTCCCTCCAGCCCAATCTGGCTCTTCTACCACAACGCGATCGCCTACCATCACCTGTTGTCCAATTTTTTTCAGACGTGTTCGCCGAGTACAAAGCAAAAGAGGAGGCGAGGGCAAAGAGGCATTTAAATCCAGTTTCTCCTCTGCTCCCCTGCTCCTCTGCTCCCCTGCCTCTCGATCCATCTGTACTCGGTAAAAATTAGCTTGTACAGCCACCACCGTACCCAATAACTGTCCAGTTACGTCAAAAATTTCCCCTGTCATTGGCTAGCAACTGGACGGCGCACTAACAGAGAAAAATAACTAGTGCAGTCTGTAATTTGTTCTACCTGATAACCTGCCATTGTCAAACTATCAGGAACCTGCTCAATCGGCTCACCAGGGTCTAACCAGACTTCTAGCAAACCTCCCAATGGCATTTTCTCCAGACGTAGTTTTGTCCGCACGAAATTAATCGGGCAAGGGGTGCCGCGTAAATCAAGTTGAGCATCGGGAGTTAAAACAGAAGAGGGCATCATCACTTAAATAAATTTCCCAAGAATCCTTCTAGACCGCCTTTACCAGTCCGATCGCCCTTAATTTTAGCTAGCTTCTCCAGCAGTTCCCTCTCCTCTGGGGTGATTTTATTGGGAATATCAATTAATACGTTCAGCATGTGATCCCCACGACTTACGGGATTACCCAAGCGGGGTACGCCGCGATTTTCCAACTTCATCACTGTATTCGGCTGAGTTCCAGCTGGAATGATTAGTTCTACTGGCCCATCTACTGTATCTACCTCTAACCGACAACCTAAAATCGCTTGCAGGTAGCTAATTTTGATTTCCGAGAGAATATTAATTCCATCTCGTTGAAATTCCTCGTCCTCATTTACGAACAAGTAAACGTATAAATCCCCAGGAGGCCCACTACGTTGACCAGCATCTCCTTCACTTGAAATCCGCAAACGTGTGCCATTATCCACCCCTGCTGGAATGGTAATTTTGAGTTTCTTTGTGACTTGATTTGCGCCCTTACCATCACACGCGTCACACTTATCTTCAATTACCATCCCTGTTCCATTACAGGTGGGACAAGTCGAGACTTGGGTGAAACTGCCAAAGGGCGTTCTAGTCACACGCCGTACTTGAGCCGAACCGCCACAAGTCGAACAAGTCCGAGGGCGGGTTCCAGGTTTAGCACCAGAACCGCTACAAACTTCGCAATTTTCTAGATGGGAAATGCGAATTTCTTTTTCGCCGCCAAATATCGCTTCCCGAAAGTCTAACTTCAGGTCTAGCCGCAGGTCATCACCCCTCGCAGGCCCACTGCGGCGTCTTTGTTGGGTGGGATTACCCATACCGCCAGCAAAGCCACTAAAAATGCTTTCAAAGATATCGGCAAAACCACCCATATCGCCGACATCTTGAAAGCCCGCGCCAGCACCAGATACACCCTCTGGCCCAAAGCGATCGTAACGAGCGCGGGTTTCGGGTTCTGAGAGTACCTCATAAGCGCGGTTAATTTCTTTAAAGCGATCCTCCGCCCCCGGTTCTTTGTTCACATCTGGGTGATATTTCCGGGCTAGACGGCGATAGGCTTGTTTGATTTCTTCTTTGTCAGTGTCACGAGAGACACCCAGGATTTCATAATAGTCGCGGGCCATATAGCAAAGGTAAAAGTTAGAAGGAAGAAAGCAGAAGTCAGAAGAACGTCATTCACGGTCACTTGCTACCCTATGGATTAACTGTTTTGCCTACAGAGATGTAAGAGCAACACATTATCCTTTAGAGGGCGGCTTGCCGGAGGGCAGGCAGAAGATAAAATTAATTTTTGTTAATAATTGATTTTACCCTTTACCTTTTACAAAAATCACCGACAAATCTTGAGCAACAGGTGCTTTCCTCGTGGGAGACGACAAAAGCTATAGAAGTTAGGAACAGGGGGAGCCTCTGCTCAGACTTCTCACTGCCGAGTCGGCTGTCTCTTTTACAATTGTGCTACGTAGGAGAGGAAAACCTCGCCCATCAACCAGAGGGGCTAGCCGCACCAAGAGGTGTGGAAAACCACCCTTATGCAATGGAAGTGGCTCTGAACTTGCACATTGCCTAGCCTAAAGTAATTTGCTTCTACAATCTAGCAAAGGACTGAGGTCTTGTGAAACTTCGTTAAATATTTAAATATATTAAAATATCTTCATAAAACTTTACAAATTAGGATATTGGGGATTGGGGATTGGGGATTGGGGACAAGGGGACAAATCAATTCAAAATTCAAAATTCAAAATTCAAACATTTTTGAACTTCTGCCTTCTGCCTCCTCTTTCCCAATGCCCCATGCCCCGTGCCCCATGCCCAATCCCCAATCCCTAGTCCCCAATCCCTAATCTATCGCCTCATAATCAGCCTGAGCTGTACTTTCTTCGTCAAAATCAAAGTTGAATTGTGGTATGAGC
Organism: Nostoc sp. DedSLP03; assembly: GCF_034530815.1. Lineage (NCBI taxonomy): Bacteria > Bacillati > Cyanobacteriota > Cyanophyceae > Nostocales > Nostocaceae > Nostoc > Nostoc sp. DedSLP03. The sequence continues at coordinate 79,424 of NZ_JAVRCK010000006.1, read as the reverse complement.
GTGCCATTCATTGGTGAGTCTACTTCTGGGGTAAAGTGACTAGATGAACCCCCCTCAATCTCATCAGTTTGGCTGTTAGCTCGATTGTAAACATCAGCACCAATTGCAAACAAGGTTTGTTGGAAGTCGTCTAAGCGCTGCTTAAATTCCACTGTGGAAATGCTGGAGTCAATCATTGCAGCTTGGAGTTGTGCAACTTTTTCACTGGCCAAGGTCTTCATCTGGTCGCCGATAAAGTTGCTATTATCCTTGATTGTAGATTCATAACTGAACAACAAATTATCTGCTTGGTTTTTGAGTTCAACCAGTTCTTTACGCCTTCTATCTTCTTCGGAAAACAGTTCGGCCTCTTGGCGCATCCGTTCGACTTCGTTGCTACTCAAACCACCTGTATTGGTAATCCTGATACTCTGTTCTCTACCTGTACCTTTATCTTGGGCAGAAACCTTGAGGATGCCGTTGACATCGATTTCAAAGGATACTTCAATTTGCGGTACACCACGGGGCGATGGGGGAATTCCTGCTAGCAAAAACTTGCCGAGACTCTTGTTATCTCGTGACATCGCTCGTTCACCTTGGAGGATGTGAATTTCCACTGAGGTTTGCCCATCAACGGCGGTGGAAAAAACTTGTGACCGACTCGTAGGAATTGTAGTGTTGCGTTCAATGATTTTGGTGAACACTTCACCTAAAGTTTCAATTCCCAAGGACAGAGGGGTAACATCCAATAGCAAGAGATTATCGACTTCACCACCTAACACACCTGCTTGAATAGCTGCTCCCAATGCTACAGCTTCATCAGGGTTGATGGAGCGATCGGGAGCTTTGCCGTTGAAAAACTTAACTAGCGCGTTTTGGACTGCTGGAATACGGGTAGAACCACCTACCAAAATAATCCGATCTATAGCTTCTGGTTTGAGATCCGCATCTTTGAGCGATTGGATCAGTGGTTCGATGGTCGCTTCAATTAATTTCGCGGCGAGTTCTTCAAATTTCGAGCGGCTGAGTTCCATCTCCAGATGCTTTGGCCCGGTATCATCAGCTGTGATAAATGGCAAGTTGATGGAGGTATTCACCATACTGGAGAGTTCAATTTTTGCCTTTTCCGCAGCTTCTCGCAGGCGTTGCAGTGCCATTTTGTCTTTGGAAAGGTCGATTTTCTCTTGTTCTTGAAAACGTTCCATCATCCAAAGGACTATCGCATTATCAAAGTCGTCTCCACCCAAGTGGTTGTTACCACAAGTCGCCTTCACTTCAAAAACGCCATCCCCAAGTTGCAGGATCGATACGTCAAAAGTACCGCCTCCCAAGTCAAATACTAAAATTAGCTGCTCTTGGTCTTGCTTTTCCAATCCGAAAGCTAAAGCCGCAGCTGTTGGTTCATTAATGATTCGCAGAACTTCTAAACCTGCAATTGTGCCAGCATCTTTAGTTGCTTGTCTTTGGGCATCTGTGAAATATGCTGGTACGGTGATCACTGCTTGAGTAACCTCTTCACCCAAAAAGTTTTCTGCATCCTGCTTCAGCTTTTGCAGGATCATGGCAGATAATTCTTGTGGGGTATAATTTTTTGAGCGAATTTGGACATCAACAGTCTCGTCTCGACCTTTGATGCAGTTGTAGGGGACGCGATCGCGTTCTATTTCAGTATCTTCCCAACGCCGCCCGATGAATCGTTTAATACTGTAAATTGTGTTTTCAGCATTGGTTACGGCTTGGCGCTTTGCCAATTGACCAACCAAGCGATCGCCACTCTTCCCAAATCCCACAATACTTGGAGTCGTTCGTCCACCTTCAGAATTGGAGATCACAAGTGGTTGACCACCCTCCAAAACTGCGACGCAACTGTTAGTAGTGCCTAAGTCGATCCCAATAACTTTTCCCATATTTACCAGTATTTTTACTGAATATTTCTGCTGTAATATGTCGCGGACTAACTTTTTTGCTAAAAACAAAGGCTAGCGGATAACGTCTGTGCAACCCCTGTTGCTGGTAGCAATCATAAAGTTGAAACACAGAGAGTTATCCAAAGCCTTGTCCAAGTTTGAGGTACGCGATGCTCGTCCTTGCTATAACCCAGGCACTTGAGGTCAGCGAGGCGAGCGACTACAGCTTAACTGTTGGCTGAACTCGACTGATCTTCTGGTGCAAAAGGTGTATCTTCCTTGGGAGCAGCTACTTTGACCATTGCATGGCGTAGCACGCGATCGCCCAAGTAATATCCGCGCACTAACTCTTCTAACACTGTTCCTTCAGGATGTTCATCCGTAGGTTCCCGCATTACTGCTTCGTGCAGGTTAGGATCGAATTCTTGACCTTCGGGACGCATTGGTGAGACACCCAAGCGCTTCAGGCTATCTACTAATTGTTTGTAAACGCCTTGGTAACTTTTGTGCATGGTCATTTCGCCCTCAGACTGCGGTTTGAGGTGCGATCGCGCCCGCTCAAAATTATCGACTATTGGTAGCAATTCCAAAATCGTATTCCGCTTCACCTGCAACTCTAGGTCTTCTTTTTCTTTGCTAGTGCGTTTCCGGTAATTCTCAAAATCAGCGGCGATCCGCATATATTGAGTACTACGCTCTTCTAGTTGCGTTTTGACGGACTCGATTTGTTGAGTCAGTTCTGCCAAAGCTGCTGTTTCCACTCCAGTTTTCTCAGTTGCAGCGACGCTATTTTCTGAATTGACAGCAGTATCGCCCGATACATTTGTTTGGCCCGCCACTTGTTCTGTCACCTCGCTGCCAGATTCATTGAAATTAACTTGGGCTGGGAAGTCACTCTTCATTGCTTGCTTTACCTCTGTTGGTTCACCCAATTGCTGGCTTGTATTGTTTATCTGTTTATTTTCATCGATCATTGTCTATTCATTCCAGATCCTATTTATGGCAGTGTATCTCCACAGCTTGCAACCGTCGTCATCCACGACGTGCCACTGAGGCTGATTTTATTGCCGACAAGTTCCTGGAAGTGATGTAACCGTCCTCTTATTGTGACAAATGGTGAACACGTTAGCCCAGACGCTACTAAGGCGGGAACCCGAACGAGTAATTTGCAATAGTAGCGCCAAATGCGACTTGCCCCTTATCTTATTTGAAAATATTTTGAATACTTCGACTACGCTCAGTACAAGTTTTGAATGCGTGAATTTTGAATTCAAAGCAAAGCGACGTGACTCAGGACTTTTTTGAAAAATGAGAATTCTCTCTCACACTAAGGGAATACTTTAAGCAGAGGTTCCCCCTACTCATTCGCTCATTTATGACTTACTCGTCACCACAACGGCGCAGTACCGCTCTAACTACCAGAACAGAGTTTTCGCCCTTCGGCAATAAGCTAGTGCAATCTGGCTATGTCAATACCGAACAGATGAGGCAGGCATTAATTGAAAGCCGCAAATCTGGCAGACCCTTAACGGAAGTATTAGAGTCAATCACTGGGCAACAACTATCGCCTGAGTTGCTCAGGCAATACAAAAAACAGCAGCTATTTGAACTAAAAATATTATACGGAGTTGAATTCCTCGATCCAGAAGTCAATTCCGTTGGCAACACGATGATGGGGAACCTGATTGAAACCCTCATCCCAGTGGATATCTGCCGTCGCCATCGCTTAGTACCACTGTCGAAACACGAAGACCAAACCCCGCCCTCAGTTTTAGTGGCGATGGTCGCTCCAGATAATCTAGAGGCTTCCGATGACCTGAACCGCATCTTGCGCCCCCAAGGCTTGGCGTTACAGCGCATGGTGATTACCCAGGAAGACTACCAACAGCTAATCAACCAATATTTGGATGAAATGGCTGTTCGGCAAAAGCACCTGGAACGAGAAAACTCTACAGATATTAGTCAAGATTTAGAAAATCTCGGAAATCTTGATATTTCGGATGCTCCTGAAGAAATGGAGGCCGATCTAGGGGCAGCGATGAAGGGCGCAGAGGATGCCCCAGTTATCAATCTAGTTAATAGAATCCTGGCTAAAGCCTTACATGAGGGCGTTTCTGACATTCATATTGAACCGCAAGAAGAAAACTTACGCATTCGCTTTCGGAAAGATGGCGTACTGCGTGAAGCTTTCCCCTCAATGCCGAAAAAAATCATCCCGGCGGTGACAGCCCGATTTAAAATCATCTCCAATCTAGACATTGCTGAACGCCGTCTACCCCAAGATGGACGTATCCGGCGGCTGTTTGAGGGACGTAAGGTGGATTTCCGGGTGAATACCTTACCCAGTCGCTACGGGGAAAAGGTGGTACTGCGGATTTTGGATAACTCCTCCACCCAACTAGGATTGGATAAGTTAATTACCGATCCAGAGACTTTGAATATTGTCAAGGATATGGTTAGCCGTCCTTTTGGGTTAATTTTGGTAACTGGGCCAACTGGTTCCGGGAAAACAACTTCGCTGTATTCTGCACTCTCAGAAAAGAACGATCCCGGAATTAATATCAGTACCGTAGAAGACCCAATTGAGTACAGTCTTCCAGGGATTACTCAAGTACAGGTGATTCGGGAAAAAGGATTAGATTTTGCTACCGCTCTACGGGCTTTCTTGCGACAAGATCCCGATGTGCTACTGGTGGGTGAAACGCGGGATAAGGAAACGGCAAAAACAGCGATTGAAGCTGCCTTGACCGGTCACTTAGTATTAACTACCTTACATACCAATGATGCCCCAGGAGCGATCGCTCGTTTGGGAGAAATGGGGATTGAGCCTTTCATGGTTTCTAGTTCCCTAATTGGCGTTTTAGCTCAACGTTTGGTGCGGCGTGTATGTTCTGAATGTCGTGTGCCCTACACTCCCACAACCGAGGAACTAGCTCGTTATGGTCTATCAGCTTCCTCAGATGTCGGAGTCACTTTCTATAAGGCTAACACCTTGACATTAGATGCGATCGCAGATGCCAAAGCCAAAAATAACCTTTGTCCAAAATGTAATGGTGTCGGCTACAAAGGGCGTTGTGGTGTTTATGAAGTTATGCGAGTCACCGAAAACCTGCAAACTCTAATCAACGAAGATGCACCCACAGAACGCATCAAAGAAGTGGCAATAGAAGAGGGCATGAAAACCTTACTGGCTTACAGTTTGGACTTAGTGCGCGAAGGTTCCACCACTCTAGAAGAAGTAGAACGAGTGACGTTTACTGATACTGGTTTGGAAGCAGAGTTAAAAGCCAAACGCAAGACAGGTCTTACCTGCCGGAGTTGCGATGCCACATTGAAACAAGAATGGTTAGATTGTCCTTACTGTATGACAGCTCGGTTTTAAGAATAGTCATTAGTCATTAGTCATTGGTCATTGGTGAATGCTTAATAACTTTAAACAACTGACAAATAACAAATAACAAATGACAAAGGACAAATGACAACGGACAAAAGACAAATGACAAATAAAAAACATTAAAAGGAAGCAGAACTATGGAAATGATGATTGAAGACTTGATGGAGCAGTTGATTGAGATGGGTGGCTCGGATATGCACTTGTCCGCAGGTTTACCTCCCTACTTCCGCATCAGTGGCAAACTTACGCCCATAGGTGAGCATGTATTGACGGCAGATCAATGTCAAAGGCTGATTTTTAGTATGCTCAACAATACCCAGCGTAAAACCCTAGAGCAGACTTGGGAGTTGGATTGTTCTTATGGTGTCAAAGGTTTAGCTCGTTTCCGGGTCAATGTCTATAAAGAGCGTGGTGCTTATGCTGCTTGCTTACGAGCATTAAGTTCTAAGATTCCTAACTTTGAAAAATTAGGTCTGCCAGATATCGTGCGGGAAATGTGCGATAAACCTAGAGGACTTATTCTGGTGACAGGCCCTACAGGTTCTGGTAAGACAACTACCCTAGCGGCAATGATTGACTTGATTAACCGCACCAAAGCAGAGCATATTTTAACGGTGGAAGACCCAATTGAATTTGTCTATGAACCAATTAAAAGCTTGGTTCACCAGCGACAACTAGGAGAAGATACTAAAAGCTTTGCTAATGCTTTGAAAGCAGCCCTGCGGGAAGATCCAGATATTATTCTGGTAGGGGAAATGCGCGATTTGGAAACGATTTCTTTGGCGATTTCCGCGGCAGAAACAGGGCACTTAGTATTTGGTACGCTACACACAAGTTCCGCCGCCCAAACTGTTGACCGGATTATCGACGTTTTCCCTCATGAAAGACAAACTCAAGTGCGAGTGCAATTGTCTAACTCGTTGGTTGGGGTATTTAGTCAAACCTTGGTGTCCAAGAAAAACCCTAAACCCGGTGAATATGGTCGGGTGATGGCTCAAGAAATTCTGATTGTTACTCCTGCTATTTCTAACTTGATTCGAGAAGGTAAAACATCTCAAATTTACTCAGCGATTCAAACTGGCGGCAAATTGGGAATGCAAACTCTGGAGAAGGTTTTAGCTGATTTTTACAAAGCCGGAACGATTTCTTTTGAAGCGGCGATGTCTAAGACTTCTAAGCCTGATGAAATTCAACGTCTTATCGGTACTTCTGTACCACCGCAGGCAGCAGGTGCAAAACCTGGTGCAGCTGCCAAAGCACATTAAAGAAACTGGGGAGTAATAATTTTAGATTTTAGATTTTGGATTTTAGATTGAAATTTAATCCAAAATCCTCAATCCAAAATCAAAAATAAAATTGTCTCATACCCAATTAATAACAACTATTTTGAATTTATTTTATGCCAAACTTTGTTGCCCGTGTTCGGGATTCGCAAGGAAAATCTCGAACAGAAAAAATTGTTGCTGAATCCTTGGTACAAGCTCGTACTAATCTTAGAGATCAAGGTTTTGTAATCCAAGAACTCAAGCAATCTCAGGGATTTCAGCCAGATGTTGCCTTGAAAAATTTCCAGAATTCCTTAGTTAAGGTTTCTGTGAAAGACAAAGCCGTTTTTTCGCGTCAATTTGCCGTTTTGATGAATGCGGGAGTTGCGATCGTTAGAAGTTTAGGGGTGCTTTCCGAACAGTGTAGTAATACTAAATTGAAACAAGCCCTTGTAGAAATTAGCACCGATGTTCAAAGCGGAATGAATCTTTCAGAGGCAATGCGGAAGCATCCTGACTGTTTTGATGGATTATATGTAAGTATGATTCAAGCTGGCGAAGTTGGCGGTGTTCTAGACGAAGTATTAAATCGTTTAGCCAAGTTGTTAGAAGATGTTGCCCGTTTACAAAACCAAATTAAATCAGCACTGTCTTATCCAACGGTGGTGGGTTTTATCGCAGTTGCTATCTTTCTTGGTATGACTATTTTTCTTATTCCAATTTTCGCCACGATTTTTGTACAACTTGGAATCACATTACCACCTTTAACGCAATTTTTGATGGATGCTAGTAAATTTCTGAGAAGTCCGGGTGCTTTAGTTCTTCTTGCTGGTCTTATCGGACTGAAATTTGCCTTTACACAATACGGTAAAACTCCTGTTGGTCGCATCACAATCGATCGTTTTTCCCTCAAAATGCCATTGTTTGGTGACTTAATTCAAAAATCTTCAGTTGCCCGCTTTAGCCGGACTTTTGGTTCTTTGACTCGTTCAGGCGTACCAATTTTAACTTGCTTAGAAATTGTCCGAGATACATCAGGAAACCAAGTGATTGCTAATGCCATAGATGCAGCCCGGATGGAGATTCAACAAGGAGGCATGATTAGCATTGCTTTACAAAAAGATGCCGTTTTTCCGGCTATGGCAATTCAGATGATTAGTATCGGAGAAGAAACTGGAGAATTAGATGGAATGTTGATGAAAGTTGCCGATTTCTATGAAGATGAAGTTGAGCAAGCAGTAAAAGCAATGACCAGTATTTTAGAACCGGTGATGATTGTGGTTCTAGGGGGAATGGTTGGAACCATTTTGCTAGCGATGTATTTGCCTATGTTTGCAGTATTTGAAAAGCTGGGATAAAGGATTAATAGTTAAGAGTTAGAAGTTATGAGTTAGGAATTAAAATTTTTTATTCCTAACTTTTAGCTTATCGCTAATTAATTTTATTCTTAACTTCTGTACAGACGCGATCGATCGCGTCTCTACTCCTCATTATTTAATAAACTATGACTGTGCAAAAATCTCAGTACGAAGCGAGTTTGGCAGAGTACAGCAATCATCTAGCTGCGATCGCCTTATTAAAGCAATATCGGCCCTACTTGGAGATGATTCCCAGTCTGCGCCGTCCAGATGAAAGTGTCATTACTATACCCTTGCCAATTGTTCGGCTTCGCAATCCTGCTACAACAGCCTTAAAAACGATTTGCTTACCCTGTGATGTGGCAATTTTGATGTGCGATCCAGAGTGGAAAATCAAAACTGGTGCAGAAATTTTAGTCTTTATTCATCGCGCTGACGAAGACTTTTCTGATTTGTTAGGACGTTGGCGACAAACCCAAGTTTATCTAGACAATGATTATGAGTGGTTGATGCCTCTGCGTCACAGTCATATTTTGAGTGAGGGAGCTAATACTGTATATCCTCTGTTTATCGTTTTTCATGAGACTTTAGAACGCATCCAAAGAGGCCTGGTGGGAGCCGAACTCCCATTTATTATGCAAACACCAGATTTGCTGGTTGAGGAGAATCTCACAGATATTTTCTCTTCACAAACTCCACCAGCTTAAGTACTTACAACAGAATTCAAAAGTAAAATACGCTTTCTACCTGGATAACAGACGAATCGTTGTGTACCTAACTAGTTTAAAATCTGCTGTATAGTCAAAAAACATCATAAATGTACTAAGTGTAAAACTACATATTTTTATCCCCGGCTACGCCGTCCCCCTTTTGTTAAACTAAAGGGGTTTTATTATGTGTATCTTCCTTCATACAAAATTTTTATAAATACCCACGCAACAGACTTTCACCTTTACAAAACTATAAATTAGCTCGTCACACATCCGTGAAAAGACTAATTCTAGGAAAATTTATTTTTACTTTTTGAAGAGTAATGAGGATTTGGCAAAGATTCAGTAATCTTACTGTTGCCAATAAAGAATTGTCATAAAATTAGAGACGTTTAAGAGCAGATATTTTATACTAATGAATCGTTTTCCTCAAAAAACAACGAATTCTCAAGAGAGCATTTCACAACCAACTCAGTTGAGTCAGATGTGTGGTTCCAAACGGCTATTTCGCGATCGCTATGAAATACTGCAAATTTTAGGTAGAGGTGGTTTTGGTGTAACATTTTTAGCCAAAAATGCCGTATTACCTGGGAAGCCACTGTGTGTTATTAAACAGCTTTGTCCAAAAGTGACTAGTCCCCAAAGTTGGCAAAGGGCATGTATGCGCTTTGAAAAAGAAGCAAGAATTTTGGGACAACTCGGTAGTCATTCGCAAATTCCCATGTTATTAGACTACTTTCAGGCAAATGGGCAGTTTTTTTTAATTCAAGAATATGTGCCGGGTTTGACTTTGGCGCGAGAAGTGCGGCAAACTGGGCCCAAAAGTGAATCCTCAGTTAAGCAGTTCTTACAGGAATTATTACCTGTCTTACAGTATCTTCATAAACATCATGTGATTCATCGGGATATTAAGCCTCAAAATTTATTGCGGTGTGAATATGATGGGCGCATGGTGCTGATTGATTTTGGTGCGGTGAAAGAGAAATTAGTTGATGTTTGTGAAAACTCAATCAATCAAGCTGTCAATACCAACTTTATCGGTACTAAGGGATTTGCACCACCAGAACAGTTTTCTTTACGTCCAGTTTATGCCAGTGATATTTATGCACTGGGTGTAACCTGCATTTTTATGTTGACTGCTAAAAGTCCTTTAGAATTGGACTACGACCCAAAAACTGGTGAAATATCTTGGCAAAAACAGGTAAATATCAGCAACAGTTTCGCTCAGATTTTAGGAAAAATGGTGAAAATTACTTTAGAGGAGCGGTTTAAGACTGCCGATGAAGTGATGAAAGCTTTAAGTAGTGAAAGTTATTTGCCTACTTTGGCTAACTGTTTAACTACCCAAAAATTAAATAATAAAAGTATTACACAACACGAAATTACAGAAAACAAAATTACACAACATGAAATTATACAACAGGAAAATTATGATGTATACATGCCACCTGTAGCTAGAACTGCTAGTGCGATTCGGAAATGGAAAGCAAGATTCAAGGAAACAAGATAACATACAGCAGAATTCAGAATGGGCTACGCCCTGCTGCGCTAACAGGAGTAAAACATACTTTATACCTGGGTAACAGACTTAGGTTGTGTACCTTACTTTCCTTGAAATCTGCTGTATGTTGCAGCCTTTTTAGTTGAGGTATCAAATGAATAATTAATTATGAGCAATTTAAAATAGCCAAAACAAATTTAGTAAGCATTTTAACTATATTTGATAGTCAGTAATGATTCATTAATCAGGGTTTATATTCAATACTTAGTCAGTTGTCGCTTGCTAAGATACAAGCAAAATTACGAGGTTTAAAAGTTCCTAAAAATATTTTTATTTAGATTATTATATAATCGATAGAATAATTAATCTTATGGCTCTCGTAGTTTTCCACAGATGAGGAAGACTGACTACTATTTACAAAAGCTAACTATATAAGTAATTCCCCAATCCCCAGAACAGGGTTTATCTACCACAAGTAAGCGAGAGTCAATTATTTTAAGGGAAAGTTCGGGACAAACTTAGCCTAAGTTGTCATGCAGTCGCGCCTGTCAGATCATGATCTGCTGCTTAAATCCCGATTGCTCAAATCCCCTGAATCCCAATGGAAAGAAGTTTTGCCAAAGTTGTAGCACCCCGCTGGTGTCACTTTTAAGAAATCGCTTTCGTGTGATCCGAGTCCTTTCAGATGAGGGGGGATTTGGCAGAACCTATCTATCAGAAGACGTAGATAAACTCAATGAACGCTGTGTTATTAAGCAATTAGCTCCAAAATTCCAAGGAACTTGGTCGCAAAAAAAGGCGATGGAGTTGTTCGCCGAAGAAGCGCAGCGACTACAAGACCTGGGGGAACATCCCCAAATTCCGACTTTGATAGCTTATTTTGAGCAAGACGGCTGCCTATATTTGGTGCAGCAGTTTATTAATGGAGATAATTTGTTAAAGGAGTTACAACAGCGCAAGGCTTATAACGCTAGAGACATTCAATCTATTTTGTTAGATTTACTACCCATCCTAAAATTTATCCACGATCGCAAAATTATTCACCGAGACATCAAGCCAGAAAATATTATCCGCAATAAAAATGATGGGCGATTAAGTTTGATTGATTTTGGCTCCTCAAAGCAATTTACCGCCAAAGTTCAGCAGAAATCTGGCACATCCATTGGTTCGCATGGCTATTCTCCCCTAGAACAAATTAGAGATGGCAAAGCTTTCCCCGCCAGCGACTTGTTCGGTGTGGGGGCTACCTGCTTTCATCTGCTAACGGGAAATTCCCCATTTCAGTTGTGGATGGAATCTGGGTACGCTTGGGTAAGTAATTGGCGGGAATATTTGCGGAGTCCATTAAATCCTGAGTTGGATTTTGTCATCGACAAGCTTTTGAAAAAAGATATCCAGGAACGTTACCAGTCAGCCGAAGAAGTCCTGAGAGACTTGACTCCAAAACAACTCCTCGCACTGCCACCTGCGGGTAAGTCATCTGGGAAATTACCACCAACTAAAGCACCAGCTTTACCAAAAAGCTATCCCTTACTAAGAATTTTAATCTTGGTAAGTGCTTTCATTCTGTTATTTGGATTCAGCGAATCTTGGTATAAACATTTTCGCCGGATTCAAACCAGTTTGGTCTCTAGGTTGATGCAACAAAATAGTCCTAGTAAAAATGATGCGATTTTGAGTCAGATTAGCTTGGGTAAAGTTTCCTTAGCTAACACCCTCCAAGGACACGAAAACTCAGTTTTATCTGTCGCCATCAGTCCCGATGGTAAAACTATAGCCAGCAGTGGCGACGATGGCACGATCAAACTTTGGAATCTTGCAACCGGAAAACTAATCGCTTCACTCAAAGGGCATTTTCAGCAGGTGAATGTCGTAGTCATTAGTCCAGATGGCAAACTTCTAGTTAGTGCTAGTGATGACAACACGATTAAAATCTGGAATTTGGCAACGCGAAAACAAATTCGCACTCTTATAGGGCATTCTAACTCAGTTCATGCCCTAGCCATCAGTGCTGATAGCGAGACTTTAGTTAGTGCTAGTGATGACAACACGATTAAAATCTGGGATTTGGCAACAGGAGAGCAAATTCGGACACTAGCAGGGCATACATTCTGGGTGCGGTCAGTGGCTATTAGTCCTAATGGTGTGATTCTTGCCAGTGGCAGTTTTGACAAGACGATCAAAATCTGGAATTTAGCAAAGGGATACCCAATCCGTACACTAGAAGGGAATTCTCAAACAGTGACAACTGTGGCTATTAGCCCAAATGGTAAAACTTTAGCCAGTGCTAGCCGCGATCGCACCATTAAACTTTGGAATTTAGCTACGGGAAGAGAACTTCGCACCTTAGCGGGACATAGCAATACTGTCACATCCGTAGCCTTCAGTACTGATGGTAAAATTGTTGCTAGTGGTAGCCGCGATCGCACTATCAAACTGTGGAATACAGCTACAGGAGAAGAAATTCTCACATTAGCAGGGCACACCAACACCGTCACATCTGTTACCTTCACTCCTGATGGCAAAACCCTTGTTAGCGGTAGTGAAGATAATACTATTAAGATTTGGCGGTTGTCTCAGTGAGTGGGAATTAGGGATTGGGGATGAAGGAGAGTTAGAATCTCGTTCATCCACCTTTGAACTGGATGAATCCATATCAAAGACTCGTTCATCCACCTTTGAACTGGATGAATCCATATTAAAGACTCGTTAATCCACCTTTTGTCTCACCGAAGCAGTGTTGAGTTACTGATGTTAAAACCATTCATACAAATGGAGGGTTTTGAAACCTAAACTTTCAGTTACCCTGAAGTTAGATGCCTAATTAATATTGATTGTTCCATAACATAGAATAGATGACTGAACAAACTTCTAGAATTTGTATCCTTGGTGGAGGCTTTGGTGGTCTCTACACAGCCTTGCGGTTAAGTCAATTACCTTGGGAATCTACGCAAAAACCCGAAATTGTTCTAATAGATCAAAGCGATCGCTTCCTATTCTCTCCTTTACTTTACGAATTACTCACTGGCGAACTGCAAACTTGGGAAATTGCCCCACCCTTTGAAGAACTTTTACAAGGCACAGGAGTGCGTTTTTATCAAGGCGTTGTGTCTGGAATTGACATCGACCAGCAACGGGTAAATATCCAAGAAGGCCCGGAAATCCCTTATGACCGATTAGTGTTAGCGCTAGGAGGTGAGACACCGCTAGATTTAGTTCCTGGTGCGGCAGCCTACGCCTACACATTCCGCACCATCTCTGATGCTTATCGTTTAGAAGAACGCCTGCGATTTTTAGAAGAATCCGATGCTGATAAAATTCGGGTAGCGATCGTTGGGGCTGGCTACAGTGGTGTAGAGTTAGCTTGTAAGTTAGCTGACAGACTAGGCGAAAGAGGACGCTTTCGGATCGTTGAAATCGCCGACCAAATTTTGCGAACTTCCCCAGAGTTTAATCGGGAAGCAGCAAAGAAAGCATTAAATGCCCGTGGTGTATTTATTGACTTAGAAACCAAAGTAGAATCAATCGAGCAAAATAGCATTTCCCTAGAGTACAAAAACCAGTTAGACACGATTCCCGTGGATTTGGTAATTTGGACTGTAGGAACTAAGGTTCCGCCCGTAGTAAAATCTCTTCCTCTCAAGCAAAATCAGCGCGGTCAAATCACCACTACATCCAATTTGCAAGTCCTCGATTGTCCAGAAATCTTTGCCTTGGGAGATTTAGCAGATTGTCATGATGCTGAAGGACAGCAAGTCCCCGCTACGGCACAAGCGGCTTTTCAACAAGCTGATTATACTGCTTGGAATATCTGGGCAACTCTGACTAATCGCCCCCTCCTTCCCTTCCACTACCAACAGTTAGGAGAAATGATGGCACTAGGAATAGACAACGCCACTCTCACTGGTTTAGGAATTAAACTAGATGGCCCCTTAGCATACGTCGCTCGCCGTGCTGCTTATTTATATAGATTGCCAACTTTAGACCATCAGCTGAAAGTTGGTTTTAATTGGCTATTCCGTCCGATTATAGAAACACTTTCTCGGTAACTTTCAAGGTTGGGAATTGGGAATTGAGCATTGGTAAAAAAACCAATACATTTACGATGATTTGGTAAGAATTCAGGAGTCAGGAGTCAGGAGCCAGAATAATTGTAAAATCAAGCGTGTAAGAACTTCTTGATTTTATTAAAATTATTAAGTTTGGGTATCAAAGTCTTCTTAATTTTAACTTCTGGATTCTGGATTCTGAATTCTTACATGATTTGTTTAATTTCCGCCAATCTACTTAGCAGATGCTAGACTCTACCCACAGAAGCTTTGAACAAGCCAAAATCTAAAATTCAACATTCAAAATTTTCAAACTTTAATGGAACAACCGAAAGTTATTTTTTTAGATGCTGTGGGTACACTCTTCGATGTCAAAGGTAGTGTGGGCGAAGTTTATAGTCAGATCGCCCAGGAATTTGGCGTTACAGTTTCAGGCGAAACATTGAATACAGCTTTCATCCAAAGCTTTAAAGCAGCGCCACCGCCGATATTTCCAGATGCAGAACTGCAAGATATTCCCCAGCGTGAGTTTGATTGGTGGCGGATAATTGCTCTGAACACTTTTGAAAGGGCAGGTGTTCTCAAGGAATTTTCTGACTTTTCGGCTTTTTTTAGCGAACTTTACATTCACTTTGGCACTGGCGAACCGTGGTTTGTCTATCCCGATGTTTTACCAGCTTTAATCAACTGGCGGCGGTTGGGAGTTAGCTTAGGGGTGCTGTCCAATTTTGATTCTCGGATTTACTCAGTATTGCAAAGTTTGGGATTGAGAGAGTTTTTTACCTCCGTCACCATTTCTACACAGGTACGTGCAGCTAAACCCGACCCGCAAATTTTTGCCATTGCCTTAGACAAACATAAATGTTCTCCAGAGGCGGCGTGGCATATCGGCGATAGCATTGTAGAAGATTATCATGCAGCTAAAGCAGCTGGACTTAGAGGTGTTTGGATCGACCGTGGGAAATGAGGGAGATACTTTCAATTTAGCAACGCCAAATTTTTAAAGTGGAATCCAATCCAATCTATCAATCCACTCTTCTGCCTCAGTCGTTTCCCAAATCAAATAAATTGTTTCTGCCCAAAGACTCAGGTTCCCACTGGAACGCAACCAAACTAGTCCCCAAATATGTCCTCCATCTCCCCAGTGTTCTTCCAGATGTTGGGGCATACTTTTGCGGTTGTCTGTAACCAATATTCGTTGGGATAATTCTAGGTAGCGCAGGATATCTGGGTCAAGCGTACCTAATGGTGGTGCTTCGGCATCGCCTATGCGCAGAATATCTATTGCCGGATTGAAGCGCAAAACAGCTATCTTCAGTTTGGGCGACAAATTTTCATCAATGAGAAAACGTACCTTCACCAAGAGTTTAGTAACTCCTGCTCACGTTGCGCCTTTAATACTCTTAAACGTTGCATCAAAGGTGAAGGATTAGCTAATGATTCTTGATAGCGCTGTTCTCGCCACTTTGCTAGCCGCAACATATAAGCATCTATTTCAACACGATTATGCAGATAGTAGGTAAGCGTAGCGTAAATTTTCTCCAAATTCAGGGAAGGTAATTCGTTTATAATTTCCTCTGGTGAATATCCTTGCAAGTAATATTGAATCACATTATCAATACCAATACGATGACCTTTGATCCGGATGTCATCTGGGTCTAAAAACTCAAAATAATCTTCTAGTTGCATCCATCTACCTCTGAAATGTCTTTTAGCATTATCTTAATTACTCTTGGCTAATTCCATGCGATCGCCGGGGTACTGTACTTACTGTACTGTTGTTGCATTTTTTCCAAGTTTAAAGCGTCAAGGATATAAAACTTCTAAGTCTGACATGCTTAGTATTTATATTATCCACCTCAAAGACTCGTTCATCCCCCTTGCCCCGACTCCCCACTCTCAACTCCCTTATTCCCCTGCTGCCCCAACACTCGTATGATCGAGATATCAGGAAAACATAACAGCCAGATTTTTACCGCAAAACATGGGCAGTATTTGGGAAATCGATTTTTACTCTCGTCCGATTTTGGACGCTAATCAAAAAAAAGTTTGGGAAGTCTTAGTCTGCGAAAGCCCCTTGGATATCGGCGCAAAAGTAGACTCTTTGTTTCGCTATGCTCAATATTGTCCCAGTACCCAGGTAAATTCGGTCTGGTTGCGGACAGCATTGCAGGAGGCTATTAACCAAGCTGGAAAAGCACCAATTAAAATCCGCTTTTTCCGCCGCCAAATGAACAATATGATTACTAAAGCTTGCCAAGATTTGGGTATTCCCGCCCAGCCTAGCCGCCGGACTTTAGTTCTCAATCAATGGTTAGAACAGCGGATGGAAGAAGTGTATCCTCAAGAGACAGGGTATCAAGAGGGAACTAATCCCTCAGTCCGCTTAGAGAAACCTTTGCCGCAACGTTTACCAGATGCTTTGGAAGGACAACAATGGGTATTTGTTACCTTAGATGCTGCGGATTTTGCTGATATGCCAGAGTGGGAAATTGGCTTCGGTGAAGCTTTCCCTTTAGAGTTAGCGAAAGTTTCACCCGAAGCCCGTATTCCTGGTATTTTGATTTTCTCATCGAGAGCGTTGCCCTTGGCTGGCTGGATGTCTGGTTTGGAGTTAGCTTTCTTAAAATTTGACGCTAGCGAAGAGGCGAGATTGCTTTTAGAAACTGGTGTAACTGAAAGCTGGATTGTGGCAAATATCAAAAAACCTCAAATTTTAGCAGAAGCCAAAGGTTTTGAAGCAGCCAAGCAAAAAGCGAATGGAGTACATTTTATCGGCGTACAGTCCGATCCCAAAGCAGAATCTTTTGCTGGTTTTTGGCTGTTGCAGGAGGTTAATCTGTGAAAATGGGCAGGGGGCAGGGGGCAGGGGGCAGGGGAGAATAACTAATGACCAATGACCAATGACCAATGACAAATGACAAATGACAAATGACAAATGACCAGATCCGTTGAGACATGACAATGATTTGGGATAATTAACTGCGTCCATCAGTGTCGATCTGCGGTTTCAAATCGTAACTGTAAAGAAACATTGATGATTTTTGGATAGTTATCTGCGTTCATCACTGGAAAGTGCGTAGGCGTAGCCCGTCGTAGACATCGCACTTCTCAAAAGATAGCGTTGATATGCGGTTCAAAATCCACAATTCACTAAGGGTCATGGGTTCTGAAAATTTGTCACAAGATACACTAGCCGAACAGTTGCTGGAACTAGCTATAAAATCTGGAGCAGAAGCTGCTGAAGTGTATCAATCGCGATCGCTTTCTCGTCCCGTGTTTTTTGAGGCAAACCGACTCAAACAGCTAGAAACTAACCAATCTGAAGGCACAGCACTAAGGCTTTGGCGAAACGGGCGTCCGGGACTAACGGTAGCTTACGGTTCTGTCTTAGCCGAAGTAATGGTAGAAAAAGCTCTGGCTTTGAGTCAACTAAATCAACCGGAAATTGTAGAATTAGGCTCTAACTTTCAGCCTGACTACCCCGATTTAGGAGAAAGTTTCCCGATAGAGGTTTTGGTGGACTGGGGCAAGGAAGCGATCGCACTCATCCGTGATGCCTATCCCGATGTTGTATGCAATGGTGACTGGGAATGTGATATTGAAACCACCAGATTAGTCAACACTAAAGGTTTAGATTGTCACTATACAGACACTACCCTCAGCTGCTATATATCAGCAGAATGGGTGCGTGGTGATGATTTTTTAAGTGTTTCTGATGGTCAAACCAATCGGGGGGAACTCGACTCAGAGAGATTAGCTAATCAAATTTTACAACGGTTAATTTGGTCTAGTGAAAATATTTCACCTCCTATTGGTCGTGTGCCGATTTTGTTTACTTCTAAAGCCGCCGATATGCTTTGGGGTACTGTACAAGCCGCTTTGAATGGCAAGCGAGTTTTAGAAGCAGCTTCACCTTGGGCAGAACGTTTGGGTAAGGAAGTAGTTGCACCTAGTCTCACCATCTACCAAGATCCTGAAGCTGGCCCTTACAGCTGTCCTTTTGATGATGAAGGCACTCCGACTCAATCTCTAGTATTTATCCAAAACGGGACTTTACAACATTTCTATAGCGATCGCACCACTGGCTCCCAACTAGGTACTAATACCACTGGAAATGGTTTTCGCCCTGGTTTAGGTAGCTATCCTACCCCTGGTTTATTTAATTTTCTCATCCAGCCCGGAACGGCATCACTACCAGATTTGATTCAACAACTAGATGATGGCTTGATTGTCGATCAAATGTTGGGTGGTGGCGGCAGTATTTCTGGAGATTTTTCGATCAACGTCGATTTAGGCTACCGCGTCCAAAATGGTCAAGTAATTGGGCGTGTTAAGGATACGATGGTTGCAGGTAATGTTTACACAGCCCTGAAGCAATTGGTTACACTAGGCAACGATGTTGATTGGAATGGTTCTTGTTATACTCCGTCTCTGATCGTAGAAGGGCTATCTACTACGGGAAGAAGCAATTAAATAATTCGTAATTCGTAATTCGTAATTCGTAATTCGTAATTCGTAATTCGTAAGTGGGGACTGTGCTTGTGTGGTAGCGAATTATATTTTGCCAACGACTTTTAAACATCCTCTGAAGATTCCACCGAACAGCTTTTTAGTCAAGATTTGTAATCAAAAATCGTTCGACTGAACGAACGCGAGTGCGTCTTGTAGAGAAGTCGAAGTCCAAAATTTAAAATCCAAAACTGGTATGAATCAGCGTTTTCGCACCTGGTGGCAGCCTAGAAGAGGTTTAGCGATCGCCGAAGCCTGTATTATCGGTCTGGTTGCTGCCTTATCTGCGGTATTTCTGAAAGTCGGATCGGGATGGCTGGGGACATGGCGAGTGCATACTACCCACCTTTTGCCGACATGGCTGGTACTACCTGCAATTGGTCTTGTCCTGGGATTTCTGGCTGGATGGTTGGTGGATAGATTAGCACCAGAGGCTTCTGGTAGCGGTATTCCACAAGTCAAAGCATCTCTGGCCAATGTGCCTGTGACATTATCTTGGCGGGTAGCAGGTGTGAAGTTACTCAGTGCGATCGTCGCCATCGGTTCTGGCATGACTTTGGGACGGCAAGGCCCTACTGTCCAAGTGGGGGCAGGTTTGGCAGCAGGGATGAGTCGTTGGGTTCCCACTTCCCCAGATCATCGACGGCAGATGATTGCAGCTGGTGCAGGTGCCGGTTTGGCTGCTGCTTTCAATGCCCCGATCGCAGGTGTATTATTTATCGTTGAAGAATTACTCCAAGATTTATCAGGATTGACTCTCGGAACTGCGATTATCGCCTCCTTTATTGGTGGCGTGATATCCCGACTTCTGGGTGGTGGCTCTCTTGACCTTAACTTGCAATTAGTAAAATCTTCCAGCCAATTTTCTATCCCAGAAATTCCCTTTTTCATCCTGTTAGGTATTTTGGCAGGCTTGTTTGGTGCATTGTTTAATCGCGGTATTATCTTTAGTATTAAATTTTACGAAAGATTACACATTAGTTTGCCCTTGCGTGTAGCTTTAGCTGGATTTATCTCTGGTATTGTCGTGGCCCTGCTTCCTCCCTCTTTCCGTGATAATACGGGATTACGGGAGTCATTAATTACTGGAAATTCCCATCCTAGCGTCGCAGCGATCGCCTTTGCGGCCCAGTTTATCCTCACACTGATCGCATTTGGTTCGGGAGCGCCGGGGGGATTATTCGCTCCCAGTCTGATTTTGGGTTCTTGCTTAGGACACATCATCGGTGTATCTGAGTTATATATCACTGGAGTTGGTTCTCCTACGACTTACGCCCTAGCGGGTATGGGTGGATTTTTTAGCGCCGTTTCCAAAGTGCCAATCACAGCCATTGTGATTGTCTTTGAGATGACTACAGATTTCAATCTGGTACTACCTTTGATGATTGTTTCTGTCGCTGCTTATCTGGTTGCGGATAAAGTAGTGCCTGGTTCGCTTTATGAGAAACTTTTGGAGTTAAAAGGGATTACTCTCACCAAAGAAGTTGCGATGGAAGGAGCATTAAGCAAGTTAACTGCAAAAGATGTGATGCAAGAACGGGTAGAAACTCTAGATGCAGAGATGACCTTGGAAGAAGCAATGCAAGCTTTTGCTCGTTCCCATCATCGCGGTTTCCCTGTGGTAGAAGATAGCAAGTTAGTGGGGATTGTAACGCAATCAGACTTGTTAAAAATCCGCGAGAGTACAAACCACACATTTCACGATCGCAATCTAGCCGATATTTTCTTAAAAGAAATTATGACATCTGTCCCGATGACAGTATCACCAATTCACACCCTCAGTAATGTACTATATTTACTCGATCGCCATCAAATCAGTCGCTTACCTGTGGTAGATAGACGAAAACTGATTGGGATTATTACCCGTGCAGATATTATTCGGGCGGAAGCAGATCATCTCAATGGCGAGAATGCGACACCGAAACTGCGACCAGAACCTTCATACATAGTTTACCAGACGCGATCGCCCAGCACTGGTAGAGGTAGATTATTAGTACCCGTAGCAAATCCCGAAACAGCAGGTGTTTTATTACAAATGGCAGCAGCTATTGCCCGCGATCGCCATTATGAAATAGATTGCGTGCAAGTGATGCTGATACCCCGCCACAGTTCCCCATCAGAAACACAGGTAAGAACGGCAAAAAGCCGCCGCTTGCTACGACAGGCAGAAGTATTAGCAAAAAAGTGGAAAATTCCTTTACACACGCAGATTCGAGTTACCCACGATGTGGCGCAGGCAATTTTGGAGACAATCAACGAACAACACATCGACCTAATTTTAATGGGATGGAAAGGTAACACATCTACCCCTGGTCGGATTTTTGGTAGCGTTGTTGACATCATAATTCGCCAAGCCACCTGCGAAGTTGTACTAGTAAAATTAGGCACTACTCAATCCTCGATTCCCAGTCCCCAGTTCAACCGTTGGCTAGTTCCAGTGGCTGGTGGCCCCAATTCCCCACTGGCAATTAAATTGCTACCGGCTTTAATTACATTGGGAAACGATCCGAAAATTCGCCTGACACAGGTGTTTAAGCCATCTGAACTCAAACCAGATATGTCAATTTCAGAACAAGCCATCCGCCGTTTGATGCGTCGCCGCAAATTGTCGAGTACTGTAGTTGCTCTCCCGGTGCAAGCTAATTCAGTCGCAGAAGGTGTGATTAATCTAGTGAAAACAGAAGGTTACGACGTTGTAGTTTTGGGAGCTTCCCGCGAGGGATTGCTACAGCAAGCGATTCAAGGTAATATTCCCGAAGCGATCGCCTCTGGTGTTGAAAGTACAGTCATTTTGGTTAGAGGTGCGATGCAAAAGTAAAAAACATAGATTTTAGTGAGTTTTTAAAAAGAAAGAATTCAGGAGTCAGGAGCCAGAATTCAGAATTGAATTCTGCGCGACTGGCTCCTGAATAAGTGGGTTTAAGTCCCCCACAAAACAAGAAAATTTGGTGAGCCAGTACGATCTTGGGGGTTTCCCCCATGAGTAACTGGCGAACCCGTAAGGGTGGTTTTCAATCAGTGGTGGGTCTGAATCCCCCACTGATTGATTCTGACTCCTGAATTCTGACTTCTGAATTCTTTTTTAATGATAAAATACACCAATAATCAGAGTAACAATTATTGGTATTAAGATTGGAATAGCAACTATAAGTCCCCACTTACCAAACTTAATTTCCTCACCCTCAGATTTGAGAAATGCAATCCAACCTACAACTCCCATCAAAACCCAAATAAATCCAAAGGCAAGAAATATAACAAATACTGAATCGTCCATTTTTTTACCAAATTTTATTAAATTGTAACTAATTACTACTAATTAACTTTGCTAAACTTTCCCGAAACTGGCTAAAATCAAAAGTTTGAATAGTTTTTTGTTGTAAGTATTCTGGTTGGTAAATTACTGGATTAGAGCAATCACCTTGCAGGATTTGAATTAGATTATCGGCAATTTCTTCAACATTATCAGGATCGACCAAACATCCCAACTTCCCCTCAGCCAAGGGATCTATAGAACCATCTTGATTACCTGCCAATACAGGTTTACCACAAGCTAAAGCTTCTAGAAAAACAATCCCAAATCCTTCTCCTTTACTAGGCAGAGCAAAAACATCGCAGAGATTGTAATGATCGCACAATTCTTTATCTGGAACAAATCCGGCAATTGTCACACAATCTTGGAGATTTAAGTTGGTAACTAAAATTTTAATTCGAGGTATATCATCTCCTTTCCCTGCAAGAATAAAGTGAACATTAGGAAGATGCGATCGCACTTTAACTAAAGCATGAAGGATTTGGTCATAACCCTTGTATTTGGCCGTGCTTCCTAGTCGCGTTACTGTTAGAATTACAGGCTGTTCATCTGTTAAGTTATATCGTTTGAGTAAGTAGGTAGGTTTAGAATTTATTGGAAACTTACTAGCATCAAATGTATTAGGCAAAATAACTATTTTTTCTGAATCAATATTTGGATTTTGAAGCAAGCGCTGGCGAGTATAATTGCTAACACTAATGATTTTATCTGCTTTTTCTAAAGCAAATTTTGTTGCCTTATTTTCGATATCCCAAACTTCTAAGCCATGAGCGACGACCCAGTAAGGAGTTCCAGTAACAAATTTGACAATATAACAAACAATTGCATAGTTAACATGAGTGGAAATCACTATAACGGGATGTTGAAGAATAGCTAAAATAATTATTTTCGTGGCAAATAAAATTGGTTGCAATAATTTGGGTAAATCTCCAAAATAATGAAATATTGTTGAACTTAAAAACTGCAATTTATCTGGCTGTTTTAAACTATACTTATCATATTTGAGAAACACATTATAATCAGCTTCAGGATATATATCTTGTAAAGCTTTCAGCAAAAATTTTGAGTAAACTTGAATACCTCCCTTGAAATCAAATATATTCGGAAATATTAAGTAAAGACGAGGTTTAGCACTCATAGTGTTTTGGCATTTTCAATAATTTCAGGTTTTAATTGCGTGACAACATCTTTTCGAGAATTGATAGCCGCTGCTATAAAATAAAACTCAATAGTTGTAAAAGTATAATCTTCAGTAAACACATCTGGAATTTGAGACGCTAAAAACATAATAATTGGAACAGTAATTAAAGGATTAGCATATTTAACTTTCAATGCTATTCTCACTAAAAAATTAGTAAATAGCAATAATCCAGGAATTCCTTGCTCTGCTGACACATTTAAAAATATATTATGTGCGTGATAGCTTTTCTTTCCCCAAACTTTAACTCCTATCTGGTCTGGAAAAACTCCTATGCCTATACCAGTAAATGGTCTTTTAATAGTTTCATTAATAGCTGCCTGCCACATTTGAAACCTAGAAAAACCTGTTCCCATAAGAGTAGGAATTTTTTTTTGATTTGGATTGACCGAACTTGAATTTTCTAAGAATAGATTAGTTAATGGAAATATTTTACTATCTGCCAAACCAATTCTTCGTGTAGAAACTGGTGCAGTTACAATGAATAAAAACAACAAGCTGATTAGATAAATCATTTTTCTCAAACTAATAATTTTATATATCAGCAAAAGAAACATCCCAATTATAAAAATTACCCAACCATTCCCACTGGCAGATAATGCTAAGGGAATTATAAAAATGAATTCGCTTATATGTAATTCAATTTTAGAAATTTTATTCTGCTTTTCTAAAATCAGGCTTAAACATAATCCAATGGCGACTATGACCCCAAACTGATTAGGGTTTTGCATAATCGAACCAATCTCAGGATAAAAGCTAGGAAACTTTAATAATTTAAAAATCCAGTTATTAGGAAGTAAAACCTCTAAAAAACCCAAACCTGCAATTATCTGTAGGAAGTATAATATGCAACGGTAATAAAATGTTAAAGATGGTGCGGTTAGATTCTTAAAAGTTAATACTAAAAAAGCAAAAAATAATATGTAATAAGTTGAGTATTTTAGACTATAAATAATAGCAATATTTGGAAAGTTGCTCATTAATGAGGAAAGCCACATCCACAAATACATCAGACCTATAGATATCATAATTATTTTATGTTTTTTAACAACTTTTGGTATAGATTTTAAAGATAAACTAATGATTCCCAAACTAAATATAGGAAGTAATAAATAATGAATACCAATATTTACTCCTGGAAATTTAATTCGCCCTAAAATTGAAGAAAATAGTACGAGTAGAAAAAATATATTAATCATAGCTTTTTATTTAAAGATATTTTTTCACAGGAGAAAATTTATCTAATCCACTTTTGTAGGTTTCAGGATAGATTTTGAGATTTTTTTTCAAGCTATAATCCCAAACACGTACAGAATATTACCATAATACAGTCTTCGCCAATATCATCTTTTGAAGCTAGATTAATTTGGTATTTTTGCACAGCTAAATGTTCTTTTTCAGGTAGAATCCAAAAAAGTCGCAATGTATTCTGAATGTACGCTATCAAATATTTTTAATTAATCATCTGCCAAATTTTGAGAATGTTTTCACCACTTCCACCACCGGCAATGGTTTGTCCATCTGGACTAATGGCAACAGCATAAATATATCCAGAACCTGTCTCCAAAGTGCGAATTTCCGTTCCGGTGACTGGGTTCCAAAGTTTGATTGTCTTGTCACTACTGCCACTTACAAGGGTGATACCATTTGAACCTACGCTTCGCAAAAAGGCGACAGAATTAACTTTATCATTATGTCCTTTTAAGGTGTGGATTAACTTTCCTGTTTTCAGATTCCACAATTTAATTGTCTTGTCTTTACTGCCACTGGCAAGGATGACGCCATCGGGAGCAAAAGCGACTGAGAGAATCGACTCTGCATTTCCCTCTAAGGTGCGGATTAACTTTCCTGTCCCTAGATTCCACAATTTAATTGTTTTATCCCAGCTACCGCTGGCAAGGGTTTTACCATCAGGACTGAAAACTACAGATGCAACACCACTGGTATGTCCCTCTAAGGTGCGGATTAACTTTCCTGTCTCCAGATTCCACAGTTTGATTTTCATATCCTTACTAGCACTGCCACTGGCAAGGGTTTTGCCATCAGGACTGAAAGCTACAGAAGTAACTCCATCGCTATTTCCCTGTAAGGTGCGGATTAACTTTCCTGTTTCCACATTCCACAGTTTGATTGTCTTGTCCGCACTGCCACTAGCGAGGATTTTGCTATCAGGACTGAAAGCTATAGTCCAAATCCAATTAGAATGTCCTTCTAAAGTGCGGATTTCCTGTCCACCTGTCAGATTCCATAGCTTGATTGTCTTATCATCACTGGCACTGCCAAGGGTTGTACCATCAGGACTGAAAGCTACGGAATTCACGTCACTAGAATGCCCCTTGAAGGGTTTGGGTGAATAAGAATTTTCTGAGACGTTTTTTTGGGGCTGAATAGGCTGAGAAACAGGCTGAGAAATAGGTTGAGGAGCCTCGCTGACTATCTGGGGACGAGACTGAAAATACCAAACTCCCCCTAATCCCAACACTAAAATGCTAGAACCTAACAGCAGTTGACTTTTCAGATTGTTATTTGATTTTGGTGAAACTAGCACCTTGTTTGCTGGGGGAGCTGCAAATGTTGTTGTCAGTATAGTTGGGGGCACTGATGACAAGGATGGTATTTGAGGTGTCAAGTCATTGATGACTTCATCAGCCGATTGATAACGCTTTTGGATGTCTAATTGCAACAGCTTATCCAAAACTTCACCCAACTTTACAGATATAGAAATCCCGTCCCTACCTGAACTGGTTAAATGTTGCCGCCAAGATGCAACCCAACCATAACCCTGGTGTATCCACAGTTGAGATGGGCGAACCCCAGTCAGGAGATGAAAACAAGTAGC
This sequence comes from Nostoc sp. DedSLP03, assembly GCF_034530815.1. Taxonomy (NCBI): domain Bacteria; kingdom Bacillati; phylum Cyanobacteriota; class Cyanophyceae; order Nostocales; family Nostocaceae; genus Nostoc; species Nostoc sp. DedSLP03. The sequence goes on along the minus strand of NZ_JAVRCK010000006.1, from coordinate 53,402 downwards.
CCCCAAACTGAATAAATCACTGGCTGGGTAAGCTTTTCCCTCTTGCATCTGTTCAAGTGCAGTGTAACCGTGTGAGCCAATCACAGTGCCCATTCTAGTATGCACTGTTGCTGTCAACAGTTTGGAAGCTCCAAAATCAATGAGGATTAATCGCCCGTCACTTTGACGGCGAATAATATTCTGTGGCTTGATATCTCGGTGAATCACTCCCCGCAGATGGATAAACTTCAGTACTGGCAGTAAATCTAGCAAAAGTTGGCGAATCTCCGTTTCGTTATAGTTTGCCCGCGTTTCCGATTCTTTGAGCAAGTTTTGCCCATCGATAAACTGCTGCACCAAAAAGAGATAGCTATTTTGCTCAAAATAAGCCAATAAAGTTGGAATTTGTGGATGTTCTGCCAGTTCTTGCAGTCGGCTCGCTTCTTGTTTAAATAGTTCAACGGCCTTAGTTAGCGGCCCAGTTCCCTGAAGTTTTGGCGCAAATTGCTTAACAACACAGCATTCATTCAGTTTGTGTATATCTTTGGCTAGATAGGTTCTACCAAATCCACCCTCGTCTGATAAAACCTGAGTGGGACGATAGCGACCTCCTAACAGGGGTATCAATTCCGCTCTACAACTGTGGCAATAGTTGTTTTTATCAGGATTTAAGGGTTTTTGGCAATCGGGATTCACACAACAGAGCATACTGGGAATCCATTTCAGTTGGGGTATATATTCATCTTAAGTCATGCAGTATAATCTCTGTTGTTAGTAAATATCACTGAGACAACATACAAATCCTCAATTTCCTTACCTCATCAGGTATTGAACAATTTAGATAAATTGCAAAAAATTGTGTTTGAGCGATGCCTTTTGACGAATTGATGGGCGTCAGGCCTGCTTGTGTATTACATCTGTATGAGCAATTTAGTCAGGTTTACAAAAATATCTGGGCAAAATTCCGAAAAGCAGCAATTTAAGTTTGTAGCTCAGTATATACCTACGAAATTGAGATTTCCTCTAGTAGTCTAAATTGAAAATACAATTTTTCAGATTTGATTGTGGCAAACATTTGGGTATGTAAGATATACGAATTCATTTGATTACAGGCGATGCCTTTAGCAAGCCGCTAAAGTATATACGCTAAATTTCCCTTTACATTTACATAACTGCTGTGGCTAAAACAGCAACTAGTATTAATTTTGTCTTTCAGAAAGAGACAAAATTATCAGCAAAATTAGGAGCGTAATTATGCTATTAGACAACAAAAACTATCGTTGCAAATTAAGTCATGTTTTAATTGGTTGCGTGAGTTGTAGTTTGTTAATTACAAGTAATGTGCTGCCTATAAGTGCTTTGGTGAAATCTCAAAGTTCTCAAGATTTCATAATTGCTAAATCACCAGATGAGAGACAACCAGAAGCTGTAAAAAAAGGAATTGAGCAAATTCCTGCTTCTCAGGCATCAATATCTCCAAGACGGAAGATATCTATTGAGTCACCAGTACAAAAGGCTCCTCGTGTATCTTCTCATAGAGAAACTTCTCAGCGAACTTCCAGGGTTTCAGATAATAGCTCTACTCCTAGAGCATCTAGACGTAGGACTGCTAACTCAAATTCTAATCGTTCCAATGGTGGTAGCTCTGCATCTAGATCGTCTAGAGCTAGAATTGCTAACTCAAACGCCAATCGTTCTAATGGTGGCTCTGGGAGAGTTCGCAAGTCAAGTTATAATGTCGCTACAGGGAACCAAAATCTCAATAATTCAGCGATTTCTTCACCAGCAACACCAACTTACAAAGAGATTAACTTTGTAGATGTTGCATTAGGTATTCTGAGTAAAGGTGACTTTCAATCTGAAGGTAGATATTTTCATTTCTATGAGTTTGAGGGCAGAGAAAATCAATTAGTTCAAATTAGGCTGATTGGCAGTAATGATACACGCAGATCCAATAACTTGAGTTTAAAACCGTTGTTGTTTCTGCACGATCCTGATAACAATATCATTGTTAAAAAAGGCGCTTTGGATAAAAACAGTGGTGGTGATGATGCATTTATTTTTGCGCGACTGCCTAAGAATGGTATTTATAAGATTGCAGTTACTAGCCAAGATCCTGGAGATACAGGCCGCTATAGTTTGGCTCTCAGGAATGATAGAGCTAGCTATACTTTAGATGAATCAGATCAACTAACTGCCAAAAGCTCAACCTTGAAACAAAATGGAGGCGCTTATAATGTTTCTAATTTTCAAGGTAGAAAAAATCAGCTGATAAGTATTCGTGTTGATAGTGTTGATGAAGAGTTTTCTCCTTATGTAGCTTTGCTAAATTCTAAAGGACAGACGATCGCGATTGATAAAGACAAAGACAAAAGTGGTGTCTACAGTGCTTTAATTGACCGAGCTAGGTTGCCTGAAGATGATACATACTATATAGTTATTACTTCCAAAAATCCACAGGAACACGGTAAATATAGATTGACTATTTTCTGAAGTAATTACCAATTCTGGTATCGAGACTATTGCTATGAGTAGGATATAATCCGGAATGTTTTTTTATTTACCGTAATAGTCTCGATATCATTGCACAAAGTTAAGTTAAGGGTTATTGGTCTTTTAAGACGCGATAAATCGCCTCTCTATATGAGGGTTTTGTTGCTCATTCTGAACTGTCTTGATGACTGTGGGAATTGCTTGTTTTCCTCATCCTCCATAATTTATTTTTTGGAGTTCCCGAATTGAAAGGGACACAGCCTAACTGTGTCCCTAAAAGCTACTTCAAGATGTTAGGACTGGCGATAGCAGGCAAATTCCATTGAGAAAGTAGCCATACCAGAAGTAAGCGATCGCAATTCTGTAGAATACCCAAACATTCGTGCCAGCGGTACTTCTGCCCGAATCACCGTGTACCCCTGCATTGTCTCGGAACCCAACAACAAACCTCGACGAGAGGAAAAGTCACCCTGAACTCTTCCCATAAACTCGTTGGGTGTTTCCACCTCTACAAGCATGATGGGTTCCAGGACGTATGGTTTGGCTTTAGCGATCGCACCTTCAATTGCTTGATGAGATGCTGACCGGAAAGCCAATTCTGAAGAGTCAATTGGGTGATAAGAACCACCATCCAAAACGACTTTCACCCCAGTTACCGGATAGCCTTCCAGTTGTCCTGATTCCATCGCCTCACGGCAACCTTTCTCACAAGCCGGGATGTATTCTTTAGGAATCGCACCCCCAACTACCCGATTCTCAAAGACAAACGGCTCATCTGTAGGTTCAATCCACCCAGTAATATGGGCGTACTGACCGGGGCCGCCTGATTGTTTCTTGAATCGGTAGTCAAAGGTAGCTTGTTGTGCAATGGTTTCGCGGTACGCCACGGCGGGATTACCAACGTAGACCTCAGCATTATATTCTCGTTGAATGCGTTCGAGATAGATTTCTAAGTGGAGTTCGCCCATCCCAGAAATTAGAGTTGCGCCTGATTCGGGATCGATGCTCAACCGGAAGGTAGGATCTTCCCTTTGAAAGCGATTGAGTGCCTTGGAAAGGCGATCGCTATCTTCCTGTTTTTTGGGCGTAATCGCCAGCGTAATCACTGGTTCCGGCACAAACATTTTTTCTAGAGATACCAGTGGTTCCCCAGAACAGAATGTATCACCAGAAGCACAATCCACACCCAACAGAGCCACAATATCCCCAGCAACGGCAACTTTTACCTCTTCTCGCTTATTGGCGTGCATTCTCACCAAACGACCGATTTGCACTCGCTGTTCAGTCCGTGAGTTGTAGACGGTATCGCCGGGTTTGAGTGTCCCAGAGTAAATCCGGGTATAAGTCAATTGCCCAAAAGATTCAACGGTGAGTTTAAATGCCAATGCTACCAAGGAAGCATCGGGGTTAGGGTAGACACTCACCGACTCTGCGGTTTTGACCACTTCTCTATCTACGGGAGATGGTAGATACAGTGCAACTGCATCTAATAAGTTTTGCACTCCTTTATTTTTGAATGCCGAACCCAGCAGTACAGGTGTGAATTCTAGACTCAAGGTTGCCTGTCGAATGGTTTGCCAAATTAATGCTTTGGGAATTTCCTCACCCGCCAGTAGCATCTCGGTCATCGGTTCTGAGAACAGCGACAAAGTATCTAGCAGTTTCTCCCGTGCTTGTTGCGCCTCATCCCTAAGAGGTTCAGGAATTGGCTTTTTCACGCAGTTTTCCCCGTTTTCACCTTCAAAGTAGTTAGCAGTCATTTCTATCAGGTCAATGACTCCCTGGAATTGATCTTCACTGCCGATAGGGTACTGGAGCAACATTGCATTTAGTTGCAAGCGATCGCGTATTCCTTGTACTACACGAAATGGATCTGCTCCCGTCCGATCCATTTTGTTGATGAACGCCAAACGCGGCACACGGTAGCGCTTCATTTGCCGATCCACAGTAATGGACTGGGACTGCACACCCGCCACAGCACACAGCACCATCACTGCTCCATCCAATACCCGCAGGGCGCGTTCTACTTCAATTGTGAAATCTACGTGTCCAGGTGTATCAATCAAGTTAATTTGAGTATCGTGCCACTGACAGGTTGTAGCAGCGGAAGTGATGGTTATACCATGCAGCTTTTCTTCTGGCATAAAATCCATCGTTGCACCCTTACCGCCTCCCCGCACTTCCTCAATAGCGTGGATTCTGCCCGTGTAGAAGAGAATTCGCTCTGATAGCGTAGTTTTACCAGAGTCGATGTGGGCAGAGATACCAATATTTCGGATGCGTGTTCGGGGAATCATAAAATTTCCTTTTGTTTAAGCGACAAACAGCCACCACTTATGTGGTAATACGTTTTGTATTATATGTGTAGTATAAATAAAAGACAAGGCTGATAATACAGAAAAACCGTTGATTATTGCCCTAGCTGACGTTTAAAATAGGTATTCAAGCGGAGGAAATAAAAGCTTGAAATTGATATTGGTAGCTCCCGACTCTTTGTTGTGTGCAGCCTTTGAACAGCATTTTAATTATTTACCCAATGTAGAAATAGTGAATAACTATTTCGAGTGGTTGCCAGATTTTGATTGTATGGTCAGCCCTGCTAACTCTTTCGGCATGATGGATGGTGGCATTGATGCGGCAATTATCCGTTTTTTCGGTCGTTCCTTAATGGCAAAAGTCCAGCAGCACATTCTTGAGGATTATTTGGGCGAACAGCCTGTGGGAACATCTATGATTGTGAAAACAGGTCATCACAAACATCCTTTTTTGGCTCATACACCCACTATGCGAGTTCCCATGATTATTGCTGGGACAGATATTCCTCATATCGCAATGTGGGCGATGCTGTTAGCAGTTCGCCAGCATAATCAACACGCTGGGCAAAAAATTAACACCATTGCCTGTCCTGGATTGGGTACAGGAATAGGACGAGTGCCATACACTGAAGCTGCTAGACAGATGGCATTAGCTTACGATCATTTTCTCTATCCACCCAAATATCTCAATTGCATAGTTGCGGCTGAAAGACAACTTCAGATATGGGAAGGAGGAGATTTTAGGTAAAGCAGGAGTTACGAATTTAAAATCTGAAACCTGGTACGCTTCGCACATTCCCTCCTAATTTACGCCAACTGCTCCATTTGGGGATATCGCAAGTGGAGCAAGTGGCTTCCCTTAAATATATAAGAAAAAAATGACTGGTCAAATTAGCGATCAATTAATTTATAAAAGTCAAATATTCTGTATTGCAAGTGTTGATGGTGTGGGATTATTTGAGCCAACGCAACACGGTTTTTCTCCTCAATGGGGTACAACAGCTTGTTGGCGAGGCTATTGTTGTACTTATAAGGTAATAAAACAGACACTTTGCTTAAAAGAATTAATTATCTATCTCAGCCTCAAAGAAAAACTTATGATAAAACACGGTAGAGGTAGAGCAAAAGATTTTATAGGTGTCTTCCCTTCTCTTCGAGATACACCTGTAGGTCATCCTAGTGCTATTTATGACGATCTCAATCATCTCGTGGAATTTACAGGAAGCTTATTAGTAGTCAATAATTTTATTAATAACCTATATGTTCATCTTGGCTTTCAAGCTGCTTATAAATATGAGGAAGTTCATGAACTTATCTTTGAGAGTGGTTATCTGATGCAAAGTATTGACCGCTCTGAAGAAATGGCACAAATTCGCAAAAAGATTATTCCACCGTTTTATTTATATGACCAATGGCATCTTACATGGAAAGGTAAAAACGGTTCGTAAATAAAATAATCCAAAATCTAAAATTTAATGCCAAATAAACACTTCTATCACATTGACTTTGGGCAAGATGATTTAGGTTCATCGCCTCCCAGCATTGCTCTATTATCTGGCGATCCAGAGCGATCGCGCTTAATTGCCCAAACTTATTTACAAGATGTACGCGTGTTGTCAGAAAATCGCGGACTCAATAGCTATGTAGGATACTTACCGAATGGTCGCACCATCTTATCAGCTACAAGTGGTATGGGTGCGCCTTCATTAAGTATTGTTGTCAACGAGTTGATACAAGTAGGAATCCGGCAAATTATTCGCATTGGAACTTGCGGCTCGATTCAACCTTATATACCAGTTGGTAGCATTGTTATTAGCAGTGCAGCATTATGTCGTCAAGGTGCAGCAAATGACATTGCGCCTGTGGAATATCCAGCCGCAGCCGATCCTTTTCTCACAGTTGCTTTAGTTAAAGCCGCACGAGAATTAAAGGTTGAACATTATATCGGAATTACGGCATCAGTTGATACTTTTTACGAAGGACAAGAACGCACTGATTCAGCCAATCCAAATTTAATGCGATCGCTGCATGGCATTACAGAAGAATATCGGCGCTTGAATATCTTGAATTATGAGATGGAATGCGGCACGCTATTTAAGATGGCAGGAGTATATAATTTTGCCGCAGCGGCTATTTGCGGTGTAGTTGCTTCGCGTACTGAAAGTGAAAATATCATTTTAGAACAAAAAGACATTGCTGTTAAAAATGCGATCGCAACTGCTGTAAATACAGCAGCAACCTTTGAGTAAGTTAACAAATTTATCTTATCCAACTTCTTAGTATGTCAGATTTCGTCTGCTCTAAGTATTTTTATCATGTCTTTACCTAATCTTTAATTTATCAATCAGTAATTCTAGGTAAAATTTATTGAGTAAAATGCAAATTCATTTTCATTGAAACACATTAGATAAAAAACTTTATCGGTTAAATAAAACTACAAAAATTGGGCAAAAATATCTAGTTGTAAACAGATAAAAATTGAATTTCTATTTTAAATTAATAAATACTAAATTTTTATATTATAAATTTGTGCTTTTAATATCATGTTTTACAGCCGCCATGATGAGTTTAGCTATTAAGAGTAATCACAAAAATTGGAGAGCAGTATAACATGAAGAATGCTTGGAAGCGTTGGATTACGACCGTTAACCTTGTGATGTCTATGACGGTCTACGCCTACGCACTAATGCCGACGCTGATATTTTTAGCATTCTCTCATCGGGCAATAGCAGACGATCCAGGAGCGTGTTACATGATAACTCCTTCTGGTAAAATTGTTGGATTAGAAAGGATTTGTGGCAATATCATCGCCGCACCTTCAGATAACAAAGTTTTTCGAGTCTCAATCAAACGCCGTTTTGGTGGAACTCCTGTGATTGATGTCACCTTCAACGACAAAAAAACCTTTGAAATGATTGTAGATACAGGTGCTAGTGGAACCATTATCACTCAAGATATGGCGAATACACTTAATCTTCAGGCTACAGGTACAATGCAAGCCCAAATTGCTGATGGTAGTGAAGTAAAATTTTCAACCAGTAAGGTAAAATCTATTGCAGTAGGTGGAGTTACAGCCAATAATCTTCAAGTAGCGATCGCACCAAAAGCAAGCATCGGGCTACTAGGTCACGATTTCTTTGGCAACTATGACATCAGGATTTTGGAGAAAGAGGTGGAATTTCATCACCGCTAATGCTTGCAGCTTGTAACTTCTTGAGGTTTTTATCTTGAAATATTAAAAGGAATCTGAGCCAAGGTACTCAGCACTCCTGAAGCAGCTTAAGAGCGTTATAGAATAGAAATAAACCTGACATAACATTACGCTGATTCAGCAGAATTGCCCATGACCACTTCTAAACGCCAATACCACATTACTACTTTCGGTTGTCAGATGAATAAAGCTGACTCAGAGCGCATGGCTGGCGTTTTGGAAGACATGGGCTTTGAGTGGTGCCAAGACCCGAATCATGCAGATGTGATTCTCTACAATACCTGCACCATTCGGGATAATGCCGAACAAAAGGTATATTCCTATCTTGGCAGACAAGCAAAGCGCAAACACGAGCAGCCTGATTTAACTCTTATCGTTGCTGGTTGTGTTGCCCAGCAAGAAGGAGAAGCGCTGTTGCGGCGAGTGCCAGAACTAGATTTGGTAATGGGGCCACAACACGCCAATCGTCTCAAAGACTTGTTGGAGTCAGTATTTGAAGGCAATCAAGTTGTAGCAACCGAGGCAGTTCACATTATTGAAGATATTACCCAGCCGCGACGAGATAGTACAGTGACCGCTTGGGTAAATGTGATTTACGGCTGTAACGAACGTTGCACCTATTGCGTGGTTCCCAATGTGCGCGGTGTCGAACAATCTCGCACACCATCAGCTATCCGGGCTGAAATGGAAGAATTAGGACGGCAAGGTTACAAAGAAATTACTCTACTCGGTCAAAATATTGATGCTTACGGCAGAGATTTACCTGGAGTCACACCAGAAGGTCGGCATCTGCACAACTTTACAGATTTGCTTTATTACGTGCATGATGTACCGGGGATTGAAAGGCTAAGATTTGCTACTAGCCATCCCCGTTATTTTACTGAGAGATTAATTCAGGCTTGTGCTGAATTGCCCAAGGTGTGCGAACACTTCCACATTCCCTTTCAATCTGGAGATAATGAACTTTTAAAGGCGATGGCGCGGGGTTATACCCAGGAGAAATATCGCCGGATTATCGATACCATTCGTCGGTATATGCCAGATGCCTCGATTAGTGCCGATGTAATAGTTGGTTTTCCTGGAGAGACAGAAGCACAGTTTGAAAATACCCTAAAACTGGTGGAAGATATTGGCTTTGATATGTTGAATACAGCAGCATATTCACCGCGTCCGGGGACACCAGCCGCTTTGTGGGACAATCAACTGAGTGAAGAAATTAAAAGCGATCGCCTACAACGACTCAATCATCTGGGAAACTTGAAAGTAGCAGAGCGATCGCAACGTTACTTTGGACGCATTGAAGAAGTTTTAGTAGAAGACCAAAATCCTAAAGATTCAACCCAGGTGATGGGACGTACTGGCGGTAATCGTTTGACCTTTTTTAGCGGCAACATCAAAGAACTCAAAGGGCAGTTAGTGAAGGTAAAAATTACCGAAGTTAGACCTTTTAGTTTGACGGGTGAACCAGTTGAAGTGAGGCAAACTGTTTTGCAGTAAGAACCATTTGAAGATTATACCCCTGATTTATTTATGATGAAGTTACCGCAAACGATTCCAGTTCTTCTTTTTGGGGCTAGCTTGGCTGTAATTTCCCCTCAACATTGTGCTGCTTTCACTGTTCAACAAATAGCTATTCTTGCTCAAGCATCAAGCGATTTGCCAACGGTCAAATCGGCTGGACTGTCCCCCGATATGGATGTGCCTTGGTCAAAAACCGTAAAAATTGTTGACCCTTTTGAAGGGGAGTTTCTTGGGGTTTTCGACCGCAATTCTTTAGGTGGCTATTTGTACCGTGGGGGTTCAACGCAAGTTATTAGTTTGTGGACACCTTCGAGTATTCGAGTACTCGTAACAGTAAATTCGGGTCAAGCAATGTCTTCTTTCTACACCGCCGGTCGTGTCTATCCTAGACCTGACTATCTTAGATTTGTCACGACTAAAAAAGTCGATAAGCTTTTGCTCAAGGTCAGAGAAAAAGTTTTTCAATTAGACGGTCCAATCGGCACGTTTGTTGTCAGTCAAGAATTAGCCGCTGCTTTGAAAAATGCTCCAGATGAGAACTTAGATATCAGACTAGTCTTGGAAGGAGGTCAAACTGTTGATAGCGAAATTGGTAAAGGGACGGTAAAAGCTTGGCGAAGTGTTTATTAAACTCTTATATTTTTCAGCCAAGTATTTTCTCAAAAGTTGACTGATAAAACTTTTTTACAGATTTAATAAGAACGAACATTGTTAGAAGTAAGCCTGATTAATTCTTCAACATTGTTGGAGATTGTATTGCAAATAGTATTTAAAGGCAAGTCATTAGGATCAAAGCCAAAAGGTTCTTCGATTTCTGAGCCAATTTGTTCAATACTTAATAATGTAAAACTTACAAAAGCCATTACTATACCAGTCCACCAATTTAAAAAGCTCACAATTTCCAAAGGTAATATAAGACAAAAAATTAATAACAGTTGTCTGAGTTTAATAGTATATATCAAAGGCAGCGGTGTTTTTAAAATGCGTTCGCAACCACCTAAAATATCGACTAAATCATCTACACAATTATGTAAAGTAGTTAGTTGATAGACATTTAGACAATTTCGGTCATGCTGGTACTGCAAGTAATCTCCTATCCAATAAGCAATTTGTAGTGGAGGATGATCGCTATGTTGGAGGTGTAAATATTGTTTTTCAGACATTAATGATGCCAACTGACTGTCTAAAGGCACCGATCTTAGATGTAACTTCATTGCAACTGCAAAAGCAGTTACTAACCGAAGCATTGCTTCCTTTTCTAATTTATCTTGTGGTGTCTTCTCTTTAACTATTATCGCGATTCCCCGAGTTAAATTACGCGATGTATTAACTAAAGCTCCCCATAGTTGACGACCTTCCCAAAATCTATCATGGGCTGTATTCGTCCGAAATACTAATAGTAATGTAAAGCCAATATTAAAGCTTAAAACAGCATTGGTAAGAATATTACTAGAATCTGAAAATGCTATTGGTAATCCTAAATGATATAAAAATGATATAAAAGTACCATATATACTACAAAATATTACCCAAGGAAGAATAATAGAGATAATTGACCTTTCAAGCCGAAGAGCTACTTGAAGCCAGTTCAGCTTTTCGCCTTTATAAAGATGGTACTTTTCTTTTAAAGAGTTTTTAGAATTATTTTGAAAATAGTTAGGTTGTTTCATGTTGTTAAGGTTTCAGGATTACATCAATTAGCAAACTAACTTTTTTAGCTCAATATATCTTGTTTAAGCAAGATATATGCAAGATGTAGGTTTCCATATAGTCACTGTAGTGTAACTAAAATAAACATAAATTATAGTTTTAACATTGAAATTTATTTCTGTGAACCATCTTTAGATAGGGAAATTCAATATTGTCTTTTAATTCTTCACCACAAACCTGATTTTCTGCTTATATTGATTAAACGTTGTGGTATTTCACTGATTTATGAGATAATTAGACGAAATTTCCAGCTATTTATAGTAAATATTTACTTTTTCTCATCAGCAAACCGATGCCTACGACAGACTACACCTAAACATTTGGGTTAATAACAGTGTAGCGAATGCGTAACTCTCAAGCTACAAAAGGAGATAAACCCAATGAAATTTGATATTAAGCCAGGAAATTACCCGATTTTGGATGTCCGTTTTGAGAAAAAGCATTATTAGGCGAAGGGTTATGCAAATACTTTTTCAAAGGACAGAACTATGTCATTACTAGATGATTTAACCGAGACTTATTTTAATAAAGATTTAGCAACAGTATTTACACAAGTTGGCATTTAAAGTATCAAAGTTATCGAAATCAATAGGCAAATTCTCAAAAAAGTATCCTTGCTCAATAGTTACTAGAGTCTGCTGGAGGTAAAAGCGATCTTGCTATCAATAAAGCTGATAATATTAAAACTATTAAGGCGCGATCGCATTAGCTAGGCTAGGCAATCTTAACAGTGCTGACAGAAATAGAGGACTATTTGACGCGATCAAATTATTTCAATCAATTATTACTGGTTGCAGTACTGTTAATGGTGATAGATGAGTTTAATCTTTAAACTCCCCTCAATCAGATAGTGAGTTAAAAAATTTATAGTTTCTGTCCTGCATAAATCGATCGCACTTCGCCGTTACGTCGGACAACTGCTTCGCCATTACTGACATCTACTAGTGTCCAACCGCTTGAGCCGATACTTTCACCCATATTGATGCGGCGAGTCACACCATCAATTTTAAACAAAGCGGCAGATTTGTTGCCCAACTCCAGCAATCCCTCTAAGGTATTACTCGGAGCAACTGCGATCGCAGTTGCCGGATATACTTGTTCTTGGGTAATAGTTGGTTCTGACTCTGGTGCGAGTGCAGCACGCAATGGAACTACTGGTAATGCAGGCAGAGGTTTGGGTGTTTGGCGCACGGTAATGGGTGCAGTTTTGGCTGCCACCGGTTTGAGTTCGGCTCGTACAGCCGCAGCCATCATATTTACAGTTACAGGCTTGGCAGCTTGTCGCACTGTATTCAGGGCAGTTTTCACAACATTAGGTTGAGATACCCGTAACGCACTGGCAACTTGTGGTAAAAGTGTGGGAGTCCCCGGAATGGCTGGAAGGGCGTAGCGCATTGGTGACGGCGCTTGATAAACGGGGACATAGATGCGCTCAACAACGCTTCCAGAACGATTAGGGGCTGGTGGTGTATTATTAGCTAGAAGTGGAAGTGCTGGTAGATTACCAGTTGCTTGCTGGCGACCAAAGGCTATTTGGTTAGTATTTGCCTGACTGGAGAATCCTGGATTGAAAGATTTTTGATTGCTTTTTGCTCCTTGCTTGTCTATAACAGCCAGCGCTTGGAGCATATAGTCAACTAACTCTGCCTCAATTTCTGTTTTTACGGGCAACCGTGACTGCGATTGCGGCAATAGAAGCGCTGACTCAGGCAATTTGTTATTTAAAAGATATACGACTCCAGACTGCACCAAGTAGATCGTACTAGCGATCGCCACGCCTAAAGTTGTTCCGACAATCAGCAGTTTGCCCAAAACCGAACTAGTTTTTTGACGCTTTCTACTAACTGGTTTAACAGTAGAGGTGCCAAATACAACGGTACTCAATTGCTTGTGCCGATCTTGAGCAACTGACTGTACTCCTTGGTTTAAAGTAATCTGTGGGATCGTAACTGTTTGCAGAGGCACGTATTCTGGAGGCGATTGGCGTTGAGCTTGGGCGGAAACTCCAGCAACAGAGTGGCTCCATCTGTTCTGACTACTGTGCCTAACAGTTTGAGAAGGCAGATTACCACTAGCATCCAGAATGTAGTCGATATCGGCAAAGAGTTCATCCATTAAGCCATCAGCATAGTTTTCTATCGACCAAGGCTCGTTGGTGATTAAGTCTTCTGATGGTTCTGGTACTATGAGACGGGTGCTGGCTTCTTGTAACATAGACGTTCTGGGTTGTTGCTTGGACGAGGAAACGCCACCCCTACGCCTGAAAATTAGGATTATCAGAGGAGGCAGTAGGTCGAGGGCAGTTCTTACTGAAGGAAATAAGTATGAATAAAAACTTTATTCCTGGGTGATTACCCTGTTTAAAAAGAAGAATTGTATTGAGATGTATCGGGCAAGATACAAACAGAGGAGCCGCTTTGCCTCCGGTCTTGCGCCAATCCTATGCAGTTGTGCGTGGGTTACTCCTGCGTGGTTGTTGAGCGTAGTCGAAACACTGCCTCCTGAATAATGAAACATCCAATCCCCCATCTGATTGAGATAAGTTGATTGAGTGTTGGTATTAAACTCAACTTGCATCTGGGGATTGTTGATGATGCCACTATTAATCTTTATGTCATCTATCATACCAATCTCTCTCCCTACTACTATACTCAGTCTTTATCAAGCTTGTATTAAGCTAACGCTGGAAACTCAGACTGGCTCTTGGTTCTACGCAATTCTAGATATAATAATAAGGCGTTAATATCCGCTGGGTTTACACCACCTATACGTGCAGCTTGACCAAGGGTGAGTGGTTTTATGTGAGTCAGCTTTTCCCGTGCCTCTTTAGAAAGAGTATCAATTGTTGTGTAGTCTAAATCCCCAGGTAACTGGCGGTGCGCTTGGCGGGCAATTTGGTCAATTTGATTTTGTTGCCTTGCGAGATAGCCAGAATACTTGATGTCAATTTCTGCGCCTTCTTTCTCGACCCGGTTGAGGTTGGGGTTTCCTAGTCCGAACCTGTCGAGGTCAACGTAATGTAATCCTGGACGCCGCAACAAGTCGTTGAGGGTAATCGAACCTTTAATTGCTTGTTGGGTATCAGATGCGATCGCTATTCCAATTTCATCATGTTCTTTAACTCGTGTGGCTTGCAATCTTTGTTTTTCTGTGGTGATATTACCCTGTTTTTGAGTAAATATATCCCAGCGGCGATCGTCAATTAAACCAATCTCCCTTCCCAAGGGTGTCAGACGTTGGTCGGCATTGTCAGAACGCAATAGCAATCGGTACTCTGACCTACTGGTGAGCATCCGGTAAGGTTCTCGCAGGTCTTTTGTACACAGGTCATCAACTAGCGTCCCAATGTAACTTTGCTCGCGGGCAAAGACAATCATTTCTTGAGAGCAAACAAATCGAGCGGCATTAATTCCCGCCACCAGCCCTTGAGCAGCAGCTTCTTCGTAACCTGTGGTGCCGTTAATCTGCCCAGCACAAAACAGCCCCGCAATCTTTTTAGTCATTAGTGTGGGGTAACACTGAGTTGCTGGTAAATAGTCATATTCCACTGCATAAGCGGGACGCAGCATCACACATTTTTCCAAACCAGGGAGAGTCCGCAACATTTGCAGTTGCAAATTTTCTGGCAACCCTGTAGAAAACCCTTGGATATACAGTTCGGGTATATCCCTTCCTTCTGGTTCAATAAAGATTTGGTGGCTTTCCTTGTCGGCAAACCGGACAATCTTATCTTCGATACTGGGACAATAGCGCGGCCCTTTGGCTTCCACCCAACCACCATAAACTGGCGACAGGTGCAAATTTTCTTGAATCAGGCGATGGGTTTCGGGGGTTGTGCGGGTGATGTAGCAAGGCATCTGTTCCCGTTCTATCCACACATCTGGGTCAAAGCTAAACCAGCGCACATCTTCATCTCCTGGCTGGATGAGCATTTTACTATAATCTACCGATCGCTTATCTACTCGCGCTGGAGTTCCAGTTTTAAGTCTGCCGGTTTCAAATCCCAGGCGATTTAGGGTTTGTGTCAATCCTTCAGCCGCAAATTCCCCAGCACGTCCGGCTGGCATTGATTTGTTACCAACCCAAATTTTGCCTCCCAGGAAGGTGCCGGTTGTCAAGATGACTGCTTTACATTGGAATCCTACACCAAAATATGTTTCAACGCCGATGACTTCATCATTAGCGCCCAGCACCAAATCTGTTGCCATACTTTCGCGGATTGTCAAGTTTTCTTGATTCTCAACAACATTTTTCATCACCGCTGCATATTCGCGCTTGTCCGTCTGGGCGCGTAATGCCCAAACAGCAGGTCCCCGTGAAGAGTTGAGGATACGTTTTTGCAAGTAGGTGCGATCTGCTACTTTACCAATTTCGCCGCCGAGTGCATCTACCTCATGAGTCAACTGAGATTTAGCTGGGCCACCTACTGCTGGGTTACAAGGTTGCCAAGCGATTTTATCCAAGTTGAGCGTCAATAGCAGGGTACGACAACCGAGGCGTGCAGAGGCAAGAGCTGCTTCGCAACCGGAGTGACCTGCACCGACGACTATGACATCAAAAGCGTCTTGGAATTCAACGGAATTGTGCATGGTCATACTTACAGGATCGGCAAGCTTAGAGTTCTTTTCAATTTTAACTGTTCCAGTGGTTTCATGGATGTAACTTTCTGATAAAAAAGTTATCAAACTTACTAGTACTCAATTAAAAACAAGGTTCCATTTTTTAAGTTTAGTAATAAGTGAAAATTCTCATCTTTTTAAAATTTGTGACAACATTCCGGTTTTTCGCTCGCAGTTGTTGTTCAGAGCGTTAACCCAGCACAAATTAATTGACAGCTGGTATATATTAGATGTTTTATCGAATTTGAATTTAACGATAATTCAGTGTCGATAAACTATCTGCGACTTTAATTCATCAATAATCAATATTCCCAAAAAAAGTATTAACTTTATTCTCGATCGCTAATTAATTATTTAGAATGAAACTTACCCTCAAAAATCAAAGAAATCTTACTAGGTTTATTAGAAAGACAAGTTTCATCAGTATCGTTATATTGATGATTTTTGTATTAGTAGCTAGCAATGAGATTAGCCACCACAAAGTTGCTATAACTGCTCAACCATTACAAGAATGCTTGATTAATAATTCATTACCTTGTATAGATACCTCTAAAAATCCAAGCTCGGAACCATTTATTCCCGATCCCAAATTAGATGCTAAACAGCGTTTTTTATCTGCGATCGCTAGAAAATTACCTACAATTCCCCAGCTTGGTACTTATGAATATACTTTGCTACGAAGCTATGGTGCAGTATTCGTAAATCCCGATATTGGAATTAAACTACCACCAAAAAATATTTTTGTTAATGAACAAGAAACCCAAGAGTTTCAAGCTAGTTTAACAATGGGTCATGTTGATGGCACTAACGATTGTTATTTACAAAAATCGGCGGCTGATGCTTTAAATAAAGCGCGAGTCCAACAACAAATTCCGCTAAAATCTGGTTATGGCTCTGGTGATTGCACTCGCACTTTCAACACGAATTTAAGATTTTGGCACAAGTATGCTGACGATCGAGTTTTAGCAAAAGTTCAACAAGGTAAAGAAACAAAAATTCTCGGTTTAGTTGCCCCTCCCGGAACTTCACAACATCTCTGGGGATTAGCCATTGATTTACGCGTAGGTAGTAAAGAGCAAAGAAAAGCTCTTAATCAAAATGGTTGGTTTCAAACTGTAGAAAACGATGTTCCACATTGGACTTATGTGGGTTTATCTGAAGATAATTTATCTTTGTATGGTTTTAAAAAACAAGCTATTAGAGGCATTACTTATTGGATTACACCGCTTTAATTGTTCAATAGCATGAAAACTTGGGAATACTAAATTTAAATGTGTATTGTCAGGGATTTAGCTATGCCAAATGAAGCTGCTAACCAGGAGCAAGACTTTCTAATTGATTTATTGAGAGCAACTTATCAAAATCAGGAAGTATATCCAATTCTGCAACATAACCTAAGTAAACTCAACGATGATTTAGCTTTAAAGTTGCGAAAATGGGTAAGCGATCGCTTTGCTAAAGAACCTGCCATTGCTATTAATTTAGCTAGAGTTATTGTCAAACTAAGTACAATTATTCAAGAGTTTGAACAAGGGAATATTGCTAGTAATTTAGAAATTGCGATTGCAGGTTATGAAACAGTTTTACAAGTGTGTACCCGTGAAGCTTTTCCCAAAGAATGTGATATCGTTCAACAAGCTTTAGTAACAGCTTATCAGCAACGCCAGTATATTCTCTCCAGAACCATTGGGGAACTTCGGGAGCAGACTGTCCAAACCCAGAGTCAGATTAATACATTAACTGAGCAGTTACAAGAAGAATTACAACAAGCAAAATTACAAGTTAATGACTTAACAACAACAATTACGGAGTTAAAACAGGAAACGAGTAGTTCAGAGTCAGCGCCAGAAATAACGTCTTTAATTGCTGAGTTAAAAGAGTTAAAGCAGCGTCAGATTCGTGTAGAGCAGTTTACTTCCATGGCTCATACTTCACCTAATATTGGGCAGTTCAATACAGCTATTTTTTATGATATTGAAAATTTAACAATGGGTAGAAGCAACCCTAATCTAAATTTTTCTCTGAAACAAATTCAAACAAATCTAGAAAATACTAACTTAGTTAATAAAATTGCTATCCAATGTGCTTATGCCGACTGGAGTGATTCTCGATTAAGGCTACTCAAGAATGAAATTCAAGAACTTGGCATCGAAGCAATTCAAATTTTTGATTACAGCCATAAACGGAATGCAGCAGATATGCAACTAGCCATTGATGTTATGGAATTAGCCCAGAGTCGTCCTACGTTGCAAGTTTTCGTTATTGTATCAGGCGATGGTGCATTTGCCGCTTTAGCTAAAAAGCTCCATGAGTATGGAAAAACTGTAATTGGATGTGCTTACGAAGGACAAATTAATCGTATTCTCAAGTCTGTTTGCGATCGCTTTATACCTATACCTGCTCCCCAGGTAAAAATAGAGAATATTCCAACTAATGAAGTAATTAGCGAGAGTTCATTAAATGATGATGATATTTTAGTAGTAACGAAGAAAGCTTTAGAAGAATTGAAGCAGAATATTGAGCAATTAAGTCAGTTGAAACAAGGTGGTATTCCTATATCTCAAATTCACAAAATATTGAGAGAGAAAATTCCAGCCTTTGACCAAAAAAGAGAAAAGCATGTTGAAAAACTGACAATTTTTTTGAAAAAAATTATTGAAGAAACAAATATTTGTTTATCGATTGAGAACAATAAATTAATTTTGAGAGAAACGTTAACTATAGGCTCTAATGGCTCATCAAATAAAACTTTGAATAGTGATAGCTCTTATTTAATGACTAAAGTGCTTACTACAAACTCAGTTAATCGGTCATAATCCCGCTTGGCACTTTTTTATCCTTAGCTCCGTTCTTCAACTCTTGCAAAAGTACTTTTTACAAGAGTTGAAGAAAGAGTATGCTATTGACGACTGTTATTCATTAACAATCGTAAAGCCTTCATAATCAACGACTCCACTCACAGCATTTGGTAAATTAACGTTACCAAGTAAGGTGGCGGTTGCAAAGCCAGCGCCATTAGTACCTGTGGCACTACCTAAACCTAGACCTGATGCAGCAAGTTCATCTTGGTAGCCTGTGATCTCATAGACAGCGCCAGTTTCCAGCCAACCCAGCAATCTTTGAGAACCGAAGTTAGTAAATGACAACCCAGAATCTGCGTTGACATTCAGAGCTTGTCCTGAAGGAGTTCTTAGAGTAATCGGTGCAGATAGTTCACCAGTAAGCAAATCGACTTTGTAAAGCTGGTTTCCATCTCCATCATTAGTCCTGAAATCGCTAGCAAGAGCGCGAGTTCTACCAGGATTGAGATTGTCGATAGCTAATCCATCGGCAAATTTTCCAGGATTGGTAGGTTGAGTTCCTTGTCTTTGTGCAGTAGTAGTAGGTGCGCCAAAGCCGTCTACAAGGCTAACAGTTCCAGGGGTAGCTGTAGTAATTTTATAAAGAGAGCTTCCTACTGGCCCATTTGCGGGATTCGGATTCCCTGAAATGTTGTATAGAACAATTGGTTGAGCAGCTACTGAATAGTCACGTCCAAAGTCAGCACCTGACTCAAATCCAAAACGACGTAGGTCAGATGATGTACGGGTTGGTGAGGTCGTGGCTGGAGCAAAAGGCTGATCTACATTATTAACGACAGTAACAGTTGGATCGATTGGTGTTGTAGCACCAGTAACGCGTGCTTCGTTAACCGCACCTACCCTTCCGGTACGAGGGTTAGTTCCCAAACCTTCTAGATCGGCGGTAGTAGCAGTAGCTGGAAGATTGACTGTACCTACTCTTGTAGGAGTAATAGAACCTCCAGGTCCAGAAGGGATCAAAAAGCGGTAAACGTCAAGTTGCTTGCCATTACTAGCGTTTGAGTCGCGATCTTCTCCAATGGTATAGCCATAGAGAGCCATAAGAATTTTCCTTTTATTCAAGCTGTAAAACGTTTGGGAACACTCCAAATATGCAAACTGCTACCTGACTAAAAGCCAGTACGATACAAACAAAGCTAATTTTGCTAGGTTGAGATTTAAGATTAGTTTGCGTTATCTTACTTTGCTTATATAGCCGAGAAGTTTGCAAAACTGAAATACTAATTACTAAACTTTTGACTGTAAATAGGCTAAAAAAACTTAACTCAAGATTGTTGTAATTACTATTTGCTCAAGTTTTGAAATTAGGATATGTGAGAACTTGATGTCAGATGTAGAAATCTCAAAACTACATCTAGCTACACTTCCACACATTTTTTTGGAACCCATTATTTCCAATTTTGATTACAATGAACCGAGAATTAAGCATCTTTTATTCGCCCATTAAAAGTCAAAACCTAAGATTGTAATCTGTATTTGGAGTTATCTTAGCAAGAGTGTATTTGAATAATGTTAAGAATATTTTTCCTAATCATTAAGATTGAATAGCATCTTGGTTAAGGTTTAGTTTTTGCTGATTTTTTTGACTGGATTATATAATTTTTATATTTTTTCAAAAAAGGAAAATCATTGACTACATTAATCTGGAACTGCTACCGATTATCTATGTGAGGTAGCATAGAATAATTGCTTTAATAGCTATTAAACAATTTTTGTTCGCAAGCGATCACTTTTAAAAACCTCATTGTAAAATACCTAGAACGAAAATAATTAAATAAGAGTTTAAGGGCAAAAAGTATCATATTTTAACTTTTATATTTGACCCGATATTTCAGAAACTTAATAATTTTTGGAGAAGGACTAAATCAGACTTTTGTTCAAGCATAAATGCACAGCATAAAGCCGGAGACGTTTTTGTGACTCCGGGCTTTTCTTCATATATTGCAACCTAGATGCAATCAAATCGCTCCTCTAGTGTCAGCAAAATATTAATTAGAAAGTGGATTTATGATTACTTGACTTCGTTGGGTTCAAATTTAGTTACCTTACCTTTCCTAATGGCAACAATCACATCATAATGCGAACAGTAAGCGAATGTGACATCATTAGCTTTGTTATAAAGGTTAACTACATGACCTGCACCACCTACCTGGATACCGATTGGTTCCAAGTCACCAAAAAAGAAACGACGTAGTTGATCGCCACTACCAACTTGACCCTTACTCTTAGTAAGCAAATCTAATTTTTGTGCTACAGACATTTCTTCGGCTGCTGATGCTTGCACTAATGACGGATTGATCGCCTTTAATGGTACGTCCCAAACTGTGAAAAAACCAACCAAGGCTACACTTGTAAGTAAGGGTGCGAGTTTCATTTGTTACTTCTCTTCTTTGTTTTATCCTGAACATCCCAAGCATCTCAGGTGGCAGTGAGAGCTTATTGAAACTAAGCCACTATTTTCATGAATTTATCCTTTGAGAAAATTTAGTGAATTCTCAGCATTTTCTCAGCTAATCATGGTTGCTCAAAGTCACAGGAGAATTTAAGTATCTTCTCAACAAAACCTCATTTTGAAGGCTCTGAGGATAACTTAATATGATGAGCAATGCTTTCATTGCAGTGATTTTATTGTGACTAGAGCCAAAAGACCACATCGCCAAATCCATAGAATTTCAGGACAAACATATCTCTGGCTAGCAATGCTAATTTTTGGAGCATCTAGCGCTGTTACTCGGAAACTAACAGAAATTGGCGCTCAACATTTGATCGGCAACCGCAATCCGATTTCTTTATGTAATGTTTTATTCGTGGGAAACCTTTGCGCTTTGATACTTCTGATCCTAATCTATGGACGACAGTGGAACAAAGCTAATTTGAAACAACTCTCAAGGAAAGATTGGGTCAGTCTAACAGCAGTAGCTATTTTATCAGGAGCGTTAGCCCCTGGCTTAATTTTCCAGGCGCTGGCACTCACAGGGGTGAACAATGTCATCTTAGTGGGACGTTTGGAACCGCCTCTAACTTTGGCTTTATCAGTTTGGTTATTGAAAGAACGGGTAAATATTTGGGAATTTATTGGTGCGATCGCAGCTTTTGTTGGCGTTATCCTAACTATTATCCTTCAACCTCCAACAGAAACCATGATGAACATGGGAGGTTTCGGTTTAGGCATAGGGGAACTTTTAGCCGCAGCTGCATCTATAGCCATAGCCGCTTCTACGATTATTAGCAAGAAACACCTTTCGCAGATTCCTTTGGGAATCTATAGCATCTTTCGGACTGCACTTGGAACTGTAATCTTTTTCTTTATTGCTTTAGTCCTCTATGGCAAGGATCATTTCGCTGATGTTCTCTCACCATTCTTGTGGCAATGGATGTTTCTTTATGGCGGGTTGATTGTGGTGGTAGGCCAGTCTTTTTGGATTAAAGGCTTGAAAACTTCTACTGCATCTATGGCTTCCTTAGTTAGCTCATTTGGCCCAATTGTGGGAATTATCGCAGCCTATTCAATTTTGGGTGAAGCCCCTACCCGACCTCAATATATTGGCGGTAGCTTGATTTTAGTAGGTATATTCTTGAGCCAAGTTGGCACTAGGCGTCAGACTTCTAGCAGCAAGGTAAATTCTACTCCGGCACAGCAACAGGTAGAAACTGGCATGGGATTCAAAGGAATTTGAAGGATGAAAATTCTAGATCGCTAAAGATGTGATTTATCGCCGTCAAGACAAAAGACTGAATATTGTAGAGACGGCGATTCATCGCGTCTCTTACCTTAACCAAACAGTATTGCAAGTAAACCACCCATCCCAAATAAATGAAACCCTTGCGGTATATAAAAAATTACGAATTACAAATACAAATTACGAATTCTGCACAGCGGTAGTAGTATGTCAAAATAAAAGTACCCGATACATCAAGGTGAGCGATCGCTCCCAAAGCTAGATTAAAGGATTGACCTGAGCAATGGCAGACCCAACCAATCACAATCAAGCGGGAGAAGTAGCTCCCAGCACTGTTGACAAGCAAGCTCCCAGTGTAGCTGAAGAACACGCTCCCAGTACAGACTCATCCGAAGCCACAGATATTCCTACTGCCAACGCGCCAGATCCTAAAGCCGCAAACCCCGAAGATAATCCCAATGCTGCCAAACCAGCTGCTGCATCACCCAAGCGAGAAAAACCCGCCGCCGCAGCTAAAGCCGCAAAAGCAGAAAAACCCGCCGACGACGATGCAACAGAAGAAAAACCCGCCGCTAAAGCCCCTAAAAAGGAAAAAGCCCCAGCTGTTGAAAATAAGCCATTTGTAGAGTTCATTGAGCAAGACTACTTACCAGCTTTACAAAAAGCGATCGCTCAAAAAGGTGTGAAAGATTTACAGGTGTCTTTTGCCAAGCAGAAGATGCCAATCACTGGCTTTGAATCCGCCGAAGAATGCTGGCAAATTATTGGCAGTTGGTCAGAAATCGGTAAGCGTCAGTTTAACCTGTACTTCCCCGATGAAGATATTCAAGGCAAAAAAGGATTTTCTTGTAATGAAGGCAAAAAACCTAGCACTCTTGAGTCATTCTTAATCGATGAGCGCAAAATTACCCTCGATTTGTTGGTATATGGCTTAGTTCAGCGCTTGGACGGTCAAAAGTGGTTAGGTAGAAATTAGTCATTGGTCATTGGTCATTGGTCATTGGTCATTGGTCATTGGTCATTGGTTTTTAACAAATGACAAATAACAAAGCACAAAGAACAAATGACAAAAGACAAATGACTAATAACAATTAAAGCTCGTGGAAATGGTAAGTAACGGCTCCAGTATTGGGGTCGTTATCAATTTTTACATAACCTGATTTGTACATCTCTTTGAGAGTAGCTTCCACTTCAGCAAAGCTGGCTCCTGTAAACTTTACGCCTTGAGTGACAGTTAAAATACCACCTTTGCTTTCCGCCGCTTCAATCAGTTTCACCATCAGTTGGTTGCCTGTTGGTTGGTGGACTTGAGAAGCAACTACTGCTTGATTCAACGGCACACCAAAGGGAGATACACCCGCTTTTAATCTCAAGTTATGTTCGTATTCGTCAACCATATTGGGGATAAAGAATAAATCCACAAACTGCCCTACACCAAATACACCACCAGTCAACAGCCATAACAAACCAGTTCCGATCTTGCCATTGTAGAAACGCTGCAATCCTCCTACCCCGATAAATCCGACTGCACATAAGATATAAGAGACAAGAAGTCGGTCTTTTTGCTGCTGATTGTTTTCAAGATTCATCTTGTTTTCAACCTTTTGGATTTACTCTTGTTGTTTAAAATGTTTTTGTGGGACTGTTTTTTATACTAAGTGCTAATAGCTAGACTTACATCTTGCACCATTTGCTTTCTAACAACTTTCGTAATAGACACTGCTGTTCTGATTTGAAGTTGTGGGCATTGTCTAATCTAGAATTATTGATAAAGGTGCAAAAAATAACTAAATTACTTAGATTTACCAGTAATTATGCTACTCATGGATTGTTAATTTTAAGCTGTCTAATGTATTAATAGAACCCCATAAATTTATTGTAGTAACAACCACAGAAAATTACTGAAATAGTAGTGCTTTGAAAATCAAGAGGTAAGTGCTACTCCACTTCAACGAGATAATGCTGCTTGCTGAACTATATTTATTTGACTACCAATCCGCGATTTTTGATTCCGCAAATACGGAATGATTGTTGCAACTCTTAATGTTTTGCTTAGAAATTTCTCACCCGCACCTTGGTAGACTGAACTTTATACAATTGGATTATTGTGGGCTGTTACGGTTTGCCAGAGGATTTCTGGTGAGGCAGTCCGGTCTTCTCCCAAAAGAGAGACTAGCGCCAACGGGTTTCCCATGAGGAACTGCCGTTACCGTGGCGGTAGAGACGTAGGAACGTCACCCGAAAGGTCTACTTAAGATAATAAAGACGAAAGAGAAATCAAGACATGGTAGATTCCCTCAAAAAACCAGGCTTTGAAGAAATCCGGCCAGGGATTAAAGTCCCGGCAAAAGAAACCCTGTTAACACCTCGGTTTTATACTACCGATTTTGATGAAATGGCCCGGATGGATATCTCCGTCAACGAAGACGAGTTACAAGCCATTCTCGAAGAGTTCCGCACTGATTACAACCGCCACCACTTTGTTCGGGATGCCGAATTTGAACAATCCTGGGATCATATTGACGGGGAAACTCGCAAGTTGTTCGTTGAATTTCTAGAACGTTCTTGTACGGCAGAGTTTTCCGGCTTTTTGCTGTATAAAGAACTTGGTCGTCGCTTAAAAGGAAAAAGCCCTGTTTTGGCAGAGTGTTTTAACCTGATGTCACGGGATGAAGCGCGTCACGCTGGCTTTTTGAACAAAGCTTTGTCGGACTTTAATCTGTCCCTAGATTTAGGGTTTTTGACTAAGAGCCGCAGTTATACCTTCTTTAAACCGAAATTCATCTTCTACGCTACTTATCTTTCTGAGAAAATCGGTTATTGGCGTTACATCACCATTTATCGCCATTTAGAAGCACATCCTGAAGATCGGGTTTATCCAATCTTCCGGTTCTTTGAAAACTGGTGTCAAGATGAAAACCGTCACGGTGATTTCTTTGATGCGGTGATGAAATCTCAGCCGCAAATGTTGAATGATTGGAAAGCACGGCTGTGGAGTCGGTTCTTCCTATTATCGGTATTTGCAACTATGTATCTCAATGACATCCAACGCAAGGACTTTTATGCCACCCTGGGATTGGATGCACGGGAATACGATATCCATGTAATTAAGAAGACCAACGAAAACGCAGGTCGGGTATTCCCACTGATGCTGGATGTAGAGAATCCAGAGTTTTACGATCGCTTGGATGTTTGTATAAGCAATAATGAGAAGTTGGGTGCGATCGCTAACTCCAACACTCCCAAATTCCTGCAATTGTTCCAAAAACTGCCACTTTACATCTCCAACGGCTGGCAGTTATTGCGACTGTACCTGATGAAACCCATTGATACTGTTTCTGCTCAAGGGGCAGTTCGTTAATTCATAACAAATTTGCGAAAGCTTTGGTGGTTCTGCTGATTGCAGAGCCACTTTTTTTGTCGTTGCTAGGATGTCAAGTAATTAGTACTGCGATCGCTAATTTGTTAACAGGCAAAAATTGCAGATAGTTGGTTAGCTATAGTTTGGTAGTAGATACCTTGAGTTAAGCTGATTTTTCCATTCTGATTACATCTGGAGTCAATGTTTGATGCTTTGCTGCTTCTGCCTCGTAACATCTGAGAATCAGTAATGTCAGCTTATCTAAATCGCTGACAGAGGAAATAATTACTTTTGATGCGACATCTCCCAGAGAAGCTGTTACTTCCTGCACTTCAAAGTTTGAAGCTAGCGACTTTACTTCATCTACACTTAATCGAGTAACAAAACTTTTTTTCTGCGAAGATAGATACAGCCGCAGAAACCACCAAGTACTTTTGCCAACAAGATTGATACCAAAGTATGAAACAGTATCTTTGTATTGGAGTTGATAATTGTAACTCGTTGAGGTTTGCGTGATTGCTTTAATTTTTTCAAAAGCTTCGATTTCTTCAGCAGTTGTTACTACTTTTGATTCTTGAGGATCTGGTTGTATATCCCCTACTTCAATATCTACGTCTATTGGAGGTTCAACAGGCTGATCTATTACTGGAGTAAGTGAGCGAGTCATTAACTCTACTAAACTTCCCTGAATCGACTTTTTAACAATTGGTTTGAATTTATCAATAATTTTACCAGTAATTCGACCTTTAATTTCATAACTAGGAGCAACTGTACCAAGTTCAGTCACTAAAAAGCGAATAAATTCTTCAGAAGGAGAACGTAAAAGGTTTCCTAGAAGTTGAGTCATGCCTTTTACATAAACCATTTCTTCAGCATGGTTGGTAATAGCTGTAACCTCAAAATTATCACGGTGAAAAAATTTGAGGTTGTCAATATCTTTGGTATCATATTCCAGGATATTAAAAGTAAAAAATGGCTCCTTGTCCATGACATTTTTATCACGCAAGTCTGTAAAGAAACGATACTCAACCCCATTAGTGACGATAGCTACTTTTGTTGTCAAAAGTCCATTAAAATAGCGACTCAGTTGCCCATCATGTGCTTCAGCTTTTTGACCACGGGCTTTTGCCTCT
This sequence comes from Nostoc sp. DedSLP03, assembly GCF_034530815.1. Classification (NCBI taxonomy): domain Bacteria; kingdom Bacillati; phylum Cyanobacteriota; class Cyanophyceae; order Nostocales; family Nostocaceae; genus Nostoc; species Nostoc sp. DedSLP03. Next base: position 26,519 of record NZ_JAVRCK010000006.1, on the reverse strand, counting down.
ACAAGCATAACTATATTATTGTTAATAGCTAAAGCGTAATCAACTTTTTCAAACTGCCCTGCTTTTTTAATAGCAAAATCTGCCACGTATTCCGGCATTACTTCACTAGGATCATAGACATCGTAGCCAAGAACACTCAAAAAAGGAACAATCAGTGCCATCTTAGTAGATTCTTCACCAACAACTTGGTCAGCCCGCTTACGCACTTGTTCAGATAGCTTGGTAATATCTTCAGTGAATCCCATCTTGCTTGCTCCTGGTAGATTAGTGAGTATTGATAGGTATTTTTTGTAAAAGGAGAGTGATGGTGACGTAGTACATTTGAATTGAAAATGTTAGTGCGATGCCTTTCTTATCACTCCTATAAAAGTATTCCCAAATAAGTACCAGCCTGTAACACTCATGACTTGTTCACAGGTGTAATGGCATCGGTAATGAATAAATAAATCAGAATAATTTTTTATGGAGCTTCAGCCTCTGCGAGATGCGCAATGGGCAGACCAAAATATTCCTGAGTCAATGAATTGTACTTTTTACTCAGCAATATTTTGGTGAGAAAGGTTTTCGTGAGTTTCTACGGATATAACAGAAGCCGACATTAGGATACACTGGCTTTTGAATACACCGGAAGTTCATCAGCGACTTAGTTTGTCGCTTCTGGTGACTTCCTTCCTAGTATCCTATTGCTTTTGGCTTTATGAAACTTACTCCAATCTACGGTAAGTCTCCCTGAAAAAGGTTTTTAGCATCTAAAACGACTGCCACTGTTTTGAGGCTATAGTCTTAGAATATTTACAAGCTTTACTTACGAATTAGCTCTCTCTAGATAAAAGTACCATTTATACTGTGTAAGCTGACATTTTACCTGTTTCATCCAGATTTGTGTAGCTTATTAACAAATCAACGGATTCATTAATATTAAGCCTGTTTTACTATTTAGTTTCTTAGCCCGACCTATTAGACAGCTAGAGTGTTCATTTCACTTTGTTCAATAGCTTTTAGCCCTTATCGCTCCCATGCTGACCCATCACCGCAAGCCCGTGTGCTTATCACTTATTTCCACTGACCTGCCGATCTGGTCTGTTGTCGAAACTGCCGCGACATTGTATCAAAAGGATACCGATCGGTTTCATTTACTGATGACCGCACCGCCTTTAATTAGCTGCCAAGTAGAGAGTGTCATAAGTCCAGAAGACACACTTCCTCAAAGCAAGAGCAAAGCTTACGCCCCTAATAGTCCCAGAATTTTGTGGCTGGAGATTTCCCCTTACCGAGTCATCATGACTATGCAAGGTAACGCTCAAGTGAGTTATCGTCACTTTTGGGAACAGGGTGTTTATGGCATTAGTCGCTATTGGTTGCCAACTGAGTCATTGCAACCTAACGATCCGATTCGTTTACGAAATTTTACTCGTAGCCTAACTCTCAACGGACATCCCTTGCCAGAGAATTTGCGGCTGGAATATGAATTGTGGGCAGAAAAAGTCCAATTAGGATGCTACATACTGAATTTGGAAATTAAACATTAATAGATGTGGGCACTAGGGAGTAGGGAGTAGGGAAAAGTTTTTATAATGCCCAATGCCCCATGCCCAATGCCCAATGCCCAATCCCTCTTAACCAAAATAACTGGGTTGGTTTCCTGGTTTCCATTTAATATTGCAACCAACACTCGGCTTTTGCTCACTTGTAACAGGTTTACCCGCTAGCACTGCTTCAATGGCTGCGCGTAAATCTGCACCTGTTACGGGTTTACCGTTACTGGGGCGGCTATCATCTAATTGTCCCCGATAAACAAGTTGGCGATCGCCATCAAATACAAAAAAATCTGGTGTACAAGCTGCTGTATAAGCCTTCGCTGTTTCCTGGCTTTCGTCGTAACATAAGGTAAAATTAAACCCTTGTTCTGTTGCAAATGCTTGTAACGACTCTGGCGCATCATCTGGGTAATTTTTTGCATCGTTAGCACTAATAGCAACGATCGCTAAATCACTTGTAAAATAATCTCTTCCTAACTGCACTAATTCGTTTTGGACGTGTTTTACAAACGGGCAATGCCGACAAATAAACATTACCAACAATGCTTTTTTATCTGCAAAGGTAGAAAGTGAAGTTGCTTTTCCAGATACTACTTCCGGTAGATTAAAATCTGGTGCTTTAGTGCCTAGAGGCAACATAGTTGAAGCAGTTAAAGCCATAGTTTACCCAATATTTTTACGCTGATAATTAACGGTTTTTGTTATCAGTATATTTTCACTCTAGCACTAAGTTTTCCATAAAATAAGAGACGGTAAATTTACCGTCTCTTATCATTTTTTGAGAGTTATTAAACAAATTAGTTTTTACAGATTTGCCAAAACGCCAACAATACCGTGTCCTGTGAATACTTCTAATGCTATCAGAGAGACAAAACCAATCATTGCTAAACGACCGTTGAGCATTTCTGCATAAGGAGTGAAACCAGTGCGATCGCCTTGTTCATCTACATATACTTTTGGCTCGATCGCAAAGTTGTTCAGTTTGCCTTGGTCGTCAATTATAGCAGTGCTTGTACGCATGAGTTTTTACCTGTCTTCTGTTTATGTAAATAACTGTAACAAAGTTATTAACATTTGTAAAGTATCTTCATCTAATCGAGTAGAAGTCCAAGCCAGAGAAGAGATATGATGATGAATCGAGTTCAAAGCCATGTCTAAGTACTCTGTCTAAGCAATCCCAGTCACCAATCCATTCCCCAACAGCTAATGCATCGATTTCGAGTAGAGGTTATTGCCAAAACACCAAACCCGCAGCAAGTGATTTATGCCGCGATGCACCAGGACTATACCGATGGGTTCGTGTTTGATGAGCGCGACTCCTGGCCCTCGGAATCACAAAGCGGCGAAGTAATTGTTAAGCGGCTTTTAGCAGGAGAGAGGGGACACTATGGGCCTTTAGAGCATCCCCAGATTGTTTTTAATTGTGGCTACTTTCCCCACAGTGTGATGCAGCAGGCGCGGACTCATCGGGTAGGAGTATCATTTGATGTACAATCTTTTAGGTACACAGGCAACCAATTTATTGACGTGGTAGAAGGTAAGAAAGACATAGAAGATGTTTTTTATCTACGTCCCGTTGGTTATTACACTGATAGACAAGGTAAAAAGTATTACTATTCACCAGAGCAACGAACAGCAGATTTGGAGTGGTGTCTAGAAGCCGCTAAACGATATAAAGCTGATTTTGAGGCGGGAATGTCTGAAGAACACGCTAGAGGCAAAGTACCTTTTGATTATCGCCAGCATTTTGTAGTTAGTTTCAATCTCAGGTCTTTCTTGCATTTTTGTGACCTGAGAAATAAGAAAGATGCTCAACTGGAAATTCAAAAGTTGTGTGAAATGATGTGGCCTCATTTTGAAGATTGGGCACCTGCGATCGCACAATGGTATGAAAAACAGCGTCTAGGTAAAGCCAGGTTAGCACCTTAGATAATGGCTGAAAGTTGACACAATTTGCGGTAGGATAATGCGAAGCGATGATCCTCGGATTTACTGGGTTTGATTTAGGGCGATCGCATCTATATTTTTTGATGAACAAAGCTGTCGATGTTAGCACTAAAAAATTAATCAGCCTTGCACCAAATAATTGGGCAAAATGGGTGACAGGAATTTCCGACATTGTTACAGGCGAAATCTTAAATACAGAATTCCAATGGATTAGCCGGCAAAGCGATGTTGTAATTCAGGCTGAAAGTCCCCAATACGGTAAATTTCTCATTCTCAATGAGTTACAATTGCGCTACACATCAGAAATGCCGCGTCGGATGCGTGCTTATGCTGCTTTTGCGGAAGAGAAATATAAACTACAAACCTACCCTGTACTGATTAACATTCTCAAAATCAGCAACAGCGAAATACCTACAAGCTTTGCATCCAATTTTATCGGGTTAAGGGCTACCGCGTAATCAACCTTTGGGAGGTTGATGTAAATATTGCTTTTGAGACACCGTTACCGTCGCTGCTTCCCTTTGTACCAATTCTCAAAGGCGGAGAAAACGAGTCTACAATTAGGGAAGCATTGCGAATGCTGCGTGCTGATGAGCAATTAAATCAACTTGAGACAGTTCTAGCATTTTTTGCAACCTTTGTATTAGAAAGTACTTTAGTTCAGGAAATCATGAGGTGGGATATGACAGTCTTAAGAGAGTCACCTTGGTATCAAGAAATTTTACGTGAGGGACTAGCACGAGGACAAGCAGAAGGAGAAGCAAGAGGAGAAGCAAGAGGAGAAGCAAGAGGAGAAGTACGTGGAATAATCTCTAGCATCGAAACAAGTTTAGAGGCGAAATTTGGCAGCGATGGTTTGGAGTTGATGTCGCAAATTTCGCAAATTTCTAACTTAGAGCAATTGAAAGAGATTTTACGCAAGATTGTTGTAGCAAATACAATTCAAGAGTTAAGGAATGTTTTGTAGGATAAAGCAAGCGATCGCACTTTTATTTTTGGGTATGATTTAGAGCGATCGCACAATGGTAAGCAAAGCAGGATCTAAGTAAGGCAAGATTAGTTTCTTGTCACTTAGACTTTAGCTAGAGTTACAATCTCTAGTTGATCTTGATATTTACCCTGTCTTGCTTCATAACTAATAGCGCAGGGTTCGCCTTCTAAAAATAGCAATTGCACCACTCCTTCCCCCGCGTAAATGCGACAGTCTGCGCTGGAAGAATTAGAAAATTCTAAAGTTAAATGACCTCGCCATGCAGCCTCAGCAGGCGTTAGGTTTGCTATTATGCCACAACGTGCATACGTAGATTTTCCAATACAAATTACAGTAATATTTTCAGGAACCTCTAGTTTTTCTAGAGCAACCCCAAGTCCATAGGAATGAGCAGGTAAAATAAAATAACTGCCATTAGCATCGGTATGCAGTGCTGTTGGCTCCAGATTTTGAGGATTAAAGTTTTTGGGATCGACCACAGTTCCGGGAATGTGACGAAAAATGCGGAACTCGGCCGAAGAAAGGCGTATATCGTAGCCATAAGAAGATAAACCGTAGCTAATTACATGTTTAACTGCTACCGATCCATCTTTTTGCACTTTTCGGATTAAACTTGGCTCAAAGGGTGAAATTAAACCCTGTTGAGCCATTTCAGTAATCCAGATATCGTTTTTAATCACAACTTCACAGCTAATTCAAACGGAATTACTAGGATATCCTGAATTGAGTCTTTTGTTTAAGGTCGATAACTCCGACGGATTTCGGTAATTTGATCTGCTACATCGAGGAGGTATTTCGGCATCTCTGGCCCTGTGAGAATAATATCGACGTGGGGAGGGCGTTTTGCCAAAAACGCTAAAACTTCTGTTTCAGAAATTAAACCAAAGTTAATCGCTAAACTTAATTCATCTAACACCACGAGAGAATACTTACTCTCACACACAACTTGTTGTGTATACTGCCACAGCTTTTGTAAGGCTTGATTTTCTGTATCGTCTAAATGTGGTGTATCGATACAACGAGGCAAATCACAGCGAATCCAATCTAAATTTTGTCCTAATTGTATAGGTCGATCTTGTCCTTGGCGGATACCTCCTTTCAGAAACTGTACTATTAATACTGGCGTTCCTTGTCCAGCTATTCTCAGTGATTGAGCCATCACACTCGTGAAAAAGTTACGATGTGAGCTAGTGAAAACTTGCACTAGACCTTCAACTGGATATGGTAGAGTAAGGGTTGAATTGATACTTTGAGTTTCTAGCTGGGCAACCATAAAGTTAAGTTCAAAAAACTACAATAAGTAAAGGGTTATTACTGGCGATGAAACGGATAAATTTGCCTGTATAATCAATCTGTTTTTCACAGGTGTGGTGGATTTGGCAAATTGCATTCTTAGTCAACACTAGGTTTGTATTGAAGTCAAGAGTTCTGCTTAATTTACAGCAGATTTCAGGTAAATGAAGTACATAGACAAAACCCGAAAGCCTGTAGAGACGCATATAACGTTTCTAGATGTAGTTTATAAAACCGCTAACTGCTGTAAGTTTTCGTCTTTTCTCTGTAATGAGTTGTAAAAATGAAAACATAAAATTTCTAGTTCCAATTATTTAAAAAAGCTAGGCACAACGCCTAAAAATCGCTAAATATTAAATTTGTCGGTTGTTTGGGCAAAACAGACTTAGCTAGTAGGGAATTTGACAGGATGAGGAGTAAATCGTTGTGAGATTGGTGATTCTGGGAGGTTCAGGATCGGGAAAAAGCACTCAAGCACAAAGGCTTTGCAGATACTTTGATATTCCTCTGATTTCCACAGGTGAGATTTTACGAGAAGCAATATCTGGCAATCAGCCCCTACCGGAATTTCGATGGTTGGAAGCCGATCCCCGGACTTCTCTTTCGGTTTACGCTAGCTTGAGTGAACTTGGCTACCACGCACGGCCCTACATGCAAAAAGGGGAGTTAGTTCCAGACGAAACGATCGTTGAATTGATCCGAATACGCCTCAGACAACCAGATATTAATTGCGATTGGGTGTTAGAAGGCTATCCCCGTACTGCCTTCCAAGCTGAAGAATTAGATTTTTTGTTGGATGATTTAGGGCAAAAGCTAGATTGGGCAATTTATCTCCAAGTCCCGGAAGCAGTTATGGTTAGTCGATCCTTGGGGCGATCGCTACCAGATGACCAACCAGAAATCGTCCAGCGCCGTGTAGAATTATTCTACGATCGCACCATTCCCATCCTAGAATATTACGACCGTCGTCGCTGTTTATTGACTATCAACGGCGACCAATCACCAGAGATGGTGCAGCAAAATATTTTGACTCTGCTTTCAGTTCCTTAGAAGAGGAAGGGGAGAAATCAATTCAAAATTCAAAATTCAAAATTCAAACATTTTAGAACTTCTGCTTCCTGCCTCCTCTTTCCCAATGCCCTGTTTGGCCAATGCCCTGTTTGACCAATGCCTAATAACACTAAGGTAATCTTAAGGCAGTATTGTAAAACTTGAGGCAATTCCAATGGCTTGGCAGCGTCCTGATGGTCGGATTCCCTACGAACTACGTCCGATTAGCTTTCACCCCAGTTTCACCCGCTTTGCCCCCGGTTCTGTTCTCGCAAGATGCGGTGATACTCAGGTACTTTGTACTGTTAGCTTTAATAAGGGAGTTCCGAAGTTTCTCGAAGGAACTGGTAAAGGCTGGTTAACTGCTGAGTACCGAATGCTACCATCTGCTACCCAAAAACGCCAAGAAAGGGAATTATTGAAATTATCTGGACGGACGCAAGAAATTCAACGTCTAATTGGACGTAGCTTACGCGCCGCAGTGGATTTTGAGGCACTGGGAGAACGCACGCTGACTGTAGATGCTGATGTGTTGCAAGCAGATGCCGGAACTCGAACAACAGCCATTACAGGCTCGTTTGTGGCGTTGGCTCATGCAATTTCCAAATTGTTGCAAGAAGGTGTGTTGGAGCGATCGCCTTTGTGTGGACAGGTAGCAGCAGTTTCCGTAGGATTACTGGAGAAAGAGCCATTTTTGGATCTAAATTATATCGAAGATGTGGCTGCAACAGTAGATTTTAACGTGGTGATGAATCAACATCTGGGAATCATTGAAGTCCAAGGAACAGCCGAAGAAGGCAGCTTTAGCCGCACTCAGTTGGATCAACTGCTAGATGTCGCCCAAAAAGGAATTCAGGAATTGTTGATTGCCCAACGTGAAGCGATTCCTGACTGGGAAAAGTTGTTTGCGATCGATTAGTTCTATTAATTTTTAATAAGAATTAATAAATGTATGCTTTGTGGCGTGAATCAACAAAGTATCAAGTAACTGGATGTAAATAAAAATAATCATTAGAGTGGTTAGTAGTTGGTACGACTCACTACTGACAACTTACGGTAAAAGGTGATAAGGAGGGTCTATATTTTCCAGCTTACTTAATCCACGATGTTAAATGTTTCAAAAGTTAAAAAGGGGGATTGTAATAAGTTCGGTATTGTATTGCCAGAAGCCAGCAATATGATGATGAAGCCATGAACAAAACTGTTGAAGTTCTACCGGATCAGCCGGCGCTGGTTGCACGAGCGCTAGAATTAATTCTGTCCAAGTTAGAAACTGCCATTGAGCAGCGGGGGCAGTTTACTATCGCCTTATCTGGCGGCAGTACACCTAAACCGTTATACGAAGCGATCGCTACTCAAAAACTGCCTTGGGATAAAATTCATATATTCTGGGGAGATGAGCGTTATGTACCACCAGATCGCCCCGATAGCAATGAACTGATGGCGCGTCGTGCGTGGCTAGATCGTGTTGACATCCCAGCGGCTAACATTCACCCCGTACCAACTTTAGAAGCCAATCCAGAACTGGCTGCTGCCAAATATGAACAACATCTCAAAGAATTTTTCCATTCTTCTGGGGTCGAGTTTCCCCCCTTGGATGTAGTATTACTAGGAATGGGTGATGATGCACATACTGCATCTTTGTTTCCCCACACAGAGGCTCTGAAAGTACGCGATCGCCTTGTGACTGTGGGTAATAAAGACGGAAACCCCAGGATAAGTTTCACCTACCCCTTCATCAACTCTGCTCGTAGCGTGATTTTTCTGGTTGCTGGTGCTAATAAACGACCAGCTTTAGCGCAAGTTTTTGCACCTGTAGCCGATGACTTTACTTACCCATCCCGTTTAATTCAGCCCCAAGGAGAACTTTGGTGGCTGCTGGATGGAGCAGCAGGTTTGGAACTTCAACACTAAACTTGGGAATTGGGCATTGGGAAAGAGGAGGCAGGAGGCAGAAGTTGTACAATGTTTGAATTTTGAATTTTGAATTTTGAATTTTGAATTGATTTCTCCCCTGCCCCTCTGCTCCCCTTCCCCGTGTAAGAGTGTCCAATTTATTGTTCCATTAGCAGTAATTGCTAGAATCTAAAGCTAGGGCCGCCCTCTGCTTGCCAGTCCTAACTATATTTATGATGATCTTGAACAAAGGCTAAATATCGATGATCGTCTGCCCTAATTGCAATCATCCCAACCCTGACGGCGCTGTCCAATGTGAAGCTTGTTATACACCATTACCTGCGACTACTAATTGTCCCAGTTGTGGGGCAACTGTGCAGGCAGATGCTGCATTCTGTGGTCAGTGTGGCTATAACCTTCACTCCGCAGGTGTTCCACACGTTCATCCCGCAGTAGCTACAACAGTTACTCCCGATATTCCCGTGGAAGTGCCAGCGTTAGTTACACCCGATCCACTGTTAGAACTTTTACAACCAGATGCTTTGGGAATGGGTAAATCTACTAACTCCCATCCTCCGGAATCATCTTTACCACCAACAGAGATGGCAGTTCCCCCAGAACCTGTGCCACAGATACCTGTTGCAGAAAGCAGTCCTCCAGAACCGGTGTCAACCGTTGTCGCTCAACCCGTAGTCTTTGGACAAAGTAGTATTCCGACTCCACCACCTGTGGAGCCAGCACCAGCCTCCCAAGCCGAAGCAAAAGAGCCAGCAGCACCAGCACCAACTGCAACTGCTGCCAGAACGCAATTGCAGCAGGTTACAGCGCGGTTAATCCACGTTCAAAGCGATCGCTTAATTGAATTGCCGCAAAATTTCTCTGTGATTCATATCGGCAAGCCTAATGACCGGATTCCTCCAGATATAGATGTTTCAGGATTTCCTAATTCCGAAATTGTCTCGCGGATTCATGCAGATATTCGCGTCGAGGGAGATGCCCATTATGTAGAGGATGTAGGAAGTTCTAATGGCACTTACATTAATAATTTGCCACTTTTACCAGGGAACCGTCATCGCTTGCGACCAGGCGATCGCATCAGCTTGGGTAAAGGAGACTTAATGACATTCCTGTTTCAACTTGCTTAACTGATTATCACTCAATTGTGACATCGGTCTAAGTATTTTATGCCCATCCTCCGGCATCCATTTTGGAGGATAAACACTTGAACCGTATCATACAAGCGACGGATGGCTATGTTGTTCTTGATAGCGCCATAGTTTACAGCCGTCGCTTTGAAGTGCGAATTGTTGCATTCCTCAGCAACCCTAATACCTCAATAATTACACTAGGATAGATGAAAATATACTCTCAATATTAAATTGAAGGAATAATCTATAATCTAAAATCCAAAATTGAATGCCCCACGAATTAATCGGGGGATAATCTTAATTCCAAAATCTAAAATCTAAAATCTAAAATCTAAAATTGAGTAACCTATGAGGAAATCAAACAAAAATTTTGAACCCTTGCTGACTAAAGAAGCCCCGTTAGTTGTTGAGCGTATGGGGCTAACCTGGCTAGTTGGAGCAGCGATCGCAACTGCTTTGTTGTGGCAAGTACCAGGAGGAGATTATATCTTATACCCATTTACAATTCTGGCAACTTGGTTTCATGAAATGGGTCACGGTTTAATGGCACTGCTATTAGGGGGACAATTTCAGAAGTTGCAGATTTTTAGCAATGGTTCTGGTGTCGCAACTTACGGCATCCGGTCGTCATTGGGGCCAATTATCCCAGCAATAATTGCCGCAGCCGGGCCAATGGGGCCGCCTCTTGCCGGTGCAGCTTTAATTCTGGCTTCCCGCAGTTTTAGAGCAGCTACCCTCTGTTTGAAAATTTTAGGAAGTTTTTTGCTGTTGTCCACATTAATTTGGGTGCGTTCCTGGTTTGGATTAGTAGCAATTCCTTTACTGGGTTTAATAATCTTAGGTATTGCCCTAAGAGCACCTCGCTGGGCGCAAGGGTTTGTGATTCAATTTCTGGGCGTACAAGCTTGTGTAAGTACGTACCATCAACTTGATTATCTATTTAGTAGTTCTGCTGGGCCTCTTGGAATTTCTGATACAGCGCAAATGCAGCGATATTTGCTTTTACCTTACTGGTTTTGGGGCGGGTTAATGGCGATCGCATCTCTGGTGATTTTGATCCAAAGTCTCCGCGTTGCTTATCGTTCAGAGTAATGGGTAAAAAGCACCATCAAAAGGCAATTGAATCTTTAGCTAAAAGAATTACTGAACGAACATCAAGAAAAGATTAGACTGGAATCAGAAAAGAGTTTTGCTGACGAAGGTCTAATTAAGCATTGGGAAAAAGAGATTCGTGCTTTTGACAAGGCAATCCAACAAGCGCGTAAAAGATTGGGACAATAAATATGCAGATTAGCGATCGCCCTCTTGCAATAACCAATTCAACCCTTAGTACCTTGATTGCTGAATTAGGTATAGAATGCCTGAAAGTACAAGCCTTAATTAACCAGCTACAGTTAACTAGTTTGACTGCGAACCAACAAGCTGAAATTCTAGCAGAACTCCTAGCTGCTGCGGTTCATCTGTATAATCATTGTGACGAAGATTTTCAGACGCTAATTACTGAAGAAATGGAAAATTTGCCTGATGATGAGGATTAAAGAAGAATTCCGAAGTCAGGAGTCAGAATTAAGAGTTTTTATCAGTATAATAGCCTGGATATTGTTAAAAAACTCGCCGCTAATAACTCTTGCCTTCGCGGTTTGATACTCTAAACATGTCCACCCAACCCATAATTCAAAGCATATACACCGATGGTGCTTGCACCGGTAATCCTGGCCCTGGCGGTTGGGGTGTTGTCGTCTACTTCAGCGACGGCTCAATCCACGAAATGGGCGATGCATCCCCTCATACCACTAATAATAAAATGGAGATGCAAGCTGCGATCGCCGCCCTTCAATTTCTGCAAACATCTCAACAAGCTCAACCCATCACGCTTCATACCGATAGCGAATACCTGATTAACTGTGTTACCAAGTGGGTGAAAGGCTGGAAAAACAAAGGCTGGAAAAAGTCAGATGGTAAACCCGTCCAAAACCAAGACCTTTTAGAAACCTTAGATGAACTCAATACCCAACAAGTAAAATGGCAATACGTTCGGGGACATTCTGGTAACATAGGTAACGAACGTTGTGATGCGATCGCTCGCACTTATGCCAGTGGTAAAATTCCTTCACTACAACAATTATCTTTTACAGATTTTCATAAATCTTTACCTTCCCAAAATCAACTAAATGTAGCAAAAGTAGCTGATTATGAAAAAAACTCTCGAATAACTAACCAAAATCCCCAACAAATCAGTACTTTTGCACCAGAAATAACCTTTATGGAACCATCAACTGGGCCAACTGCGGCCGTGACCGATGAAAAACCGCTAGAAATGAGGGTTTCGCAACTCCGCAGCTTGGTCGAAACTCTGCGTATAGCTGACGAAATTTCTGAAAAAGGCTACTTAATCACCAGTTCTGAGTTAGCAGACTTGATGGATGTCCACGCCAGTGCCGTCACCAGTCGTGGAGATCAATGGCGCTGGCGAAATTGGATAGTGTCACGGGTACGCCGTGAAGGAAATCAAATTCTTTGGGAATTGGAACGCGGGGATCAAGTAGGAGGTGAAGAGGAGTAGGAAGTGAGGAGTGAGGAGTTAGGAGTGAGGAGTTAAAAATTCATAACTCATAACTCATAACTCAGCACTATACTTGCGTCCTCGCCACTCGCGCGGGGTGCCGAATGCAGATAAAAAGATTCGTAGCACAGCTAAGGGATCGGCTAAAGGGGAAAGCCAAAATAACCAGCTACCTTTAGCGTTTGTGCGATCGTAAGAAGGTGCGATCGCTATTAGCATCGCAAAGCGAATCACTAATAGGAATAAATTCAGTCCCAGCAGCAGGAGTGCGGGAGTGGGTAGAGACGCGATTAATCGCGTCTGTAGCAAGTAGGAGAGTGGGGGAGAAATCAACAAAAAAGTCAGGACAATTAAAAAGGGTAGACCTTGAACAGATGCGAGTAGCCATAAATCTCCCCACAACTGAGAGCGAGAAGTTGCATCTTTAAGATCGAGACTCCGCCCCCATTCTTTCCACGTCTCCATCGCCCCTTCATACATCCTTACCTTTAATACCTTTGCGCCATCTAAAAAGCCCACCTTATAACCTTGGATAGCGATATTGCGTGCCAACGTGACATCATCACAAAAAGAATTACTCGCGCTGCTATAACCACCTACAGCAGCTAAAACGGAGCGACGACACAAAAAACACTGCCCATTTGCCATTACCCGTTCTGGTTGCTCTGTATTGATCCCCGCTGGATCGAATCGGTAAAGCAAAGTCATCAACAAAGCCGGTTGTAGCCAGCATTCCCCAGGATATTTGAGGATGAATTGGGGTGAAAGAGAAACCAAATCGTAGCCCTGTGCTTCGGCCGTCTTTAACAACCCAGCAACTAAACCAGGATGCGGTTGGATATCAGCATCCAGCCCCAAGAACCACTGACTAGCCTCTGAACTATATAGAAAACCGTTATGCAATGCCCAAGGACGCCCCACCCAACCAGAGGGTAAGGGATCATCTGTCATCAGGCGAAAGCGGGGATCTTTCTGCTGTGAGGCTTTAACTAAATCGGGGGTGCCATCACTGGATTTACTGTCTACAACCATAATTTCCCGAACTTCATAGCTTTGCTGACTTAAACCAGCCAACAGAGGGCTAATGCGAAGCGCCTCGTTCAGTGTGGGAACGACGACGCTAACCTTACCCAAAAGCTCAGGTGTCGGTTGTTGGGGTTCTATTGGAGGATGGCGTCTTGGCCCTTTTAATAGGCGCGAAAACAGAATCGCCGTTGCTGGTACTTGGATAAGTAGCAATAAAAGAGAGATAGCGTTTTCTACTATCAAAGCGTTGTCATTAGTCATTAGTCATTAGTCATTGGCTATGGGGCATTGGGCATTGGGCATGGGATTGGATATAGGAGCAGAGGGGAAAGACTTAGTGCAACTTCACCTCTGCTCCTCTGCTCCTCTGCTCCCTCTGCCTCCCCACTCCCGACTCCCTAATTACTAAACTTATTTCAAGGCAACTTCAACCTTTGCTACTGATACTTCTTTGGTTACTGGTTCAACAGTAACTTGAGCCGATGTGGTTGAACTCCTTGACCACAGCACCATAGCCGGAATTACACCTAGCAATAAGCCAAGTAACACAGGGATAAAGAATCCAGCGGCCAAACCGAGTCCAGCGGCGAATGCAAAGTTAGTTAAATAAACGACTAAAGGCAAATTTAGTTGCGATCGCTCTAATTGAATCGAGGTATTTCTCCACAATAATCCTGTCACACTCATAAACAGAGCGCTAGTACCAAACCAACCTACATAGTTCTGGTAAGGTGTTCCAAAGAAATCTCCTGGTTGTTTCCAATACCAGAAGGGCAGAGAAGTTTGACTCATAGCAGGTTCAAGGGCAAAGTCCCAGCAAGTGAAGAGCAAAGCACCAACGGCGATCGCAGCAATATGGCGACCCCAACTGGGTTTTTGAGCCACTTTCAAACCAGTTCTCGCAATTAAGTAAGACGACAGCCCAACATAAAACCAAGATAAAGGAATTGTGAAAGGAACTAGCCCTCCAATTTTATAACCCAAGCCACTCAAGTAGCTATAATCGCCAAATGGAAACCCTGTACTAGTTCCCAGTAGTTCGCTCCCCAAAGAGATAAACATAGCTGGTAGCATAAATGCTAACCAAGCTCCGAATCCCAAAGTCCGGTAGGCATAAATAGAGACAGCTACTGTCCCTAAGATGATATCAACTACACCGCCGCCAGCCATACTTAACTGTACGGCAGTTTCTCCTACCTGCGATAAGTTGAAAATTATTTCGGCATTAGGTACTACCAGTAGCATCCCTACCAGTCCAAAGGCTTTTGACGCGATATGACCAATGAGGCATACGCGTTCAGCAATAATAAATTGTTTCATGATAATTCCTTAACAAGATGTGACACGCGGTGACTCGGCTGCTAACAGTTTACAAATCTTTAACTACTTTGTACCGCAATTCTCGACAAACTTGTTTGGCTTTCTGGTAAATAGCATAAAAGTCTATTGATTGAAGCTATAAAAATATGATGCTAAACTTTCTAGTTTAAGTCATAAATTCAAAATCTACATAATTTTATCTGTAAGAACTTCTGGTTTGCGATCTCACTAATACCCGTATCGTAAACAACTCCTTTGATACTGGGATATGCTTAAGGAAGGACAACGATCGTAAACTAAGCAAATCCTCAAGCAAAATAAAGTCTTGAGTTAGTAAACTTATTTATGCGATAAGACCTTAACCCTGTACTAGAAATATAAACCCATGTCAATTTTGAAAAGAGTTCCTTGGGTGTCCCTAGCACTAGTACTGCTGAGTTACAGTACTTTGGGCTGGGTAATATCAGAAACACGTGCTCCTATATTTGTGTGGGTGGCAACTGTAATTGCTATCTTGCTTTTAATCATAACGTTGACCGCTCCTTGGCCAAAGATGACATATTACTACAATATTTTTCTGCAATCAAATACCAGGGCTTTTGCTGTTGCCGTTTTAGCAGCTTTCTTATTCTTTATTATGATTGCCTGGTTTCGGATATTTCTTGATACTTTACTCATTATTTCAGCGACTATATTAGTCAGGATAGACTTTCAAAGAGCGGGTCTTAGAAAAGGGTTAGCTTTTTTGACTGCCTCTATCTTTTCATTGGGAGGTTTAGCTTTGGGTGCGCTAATCTACAAGTTTATATATTCCCATATTCTGTTAACGTGATGAACTATACCCGAAAAAGTAAGCCATACTTGGGTTGGGTTGCGCCAATCCTTTAGAAGCAGCATTATTTACCTACCTACAATTTCCTGTGTAGCTCAAATTCCCAATTTCTGAAAAAGTCGGGAATTTTGTTCAATACTTACTTGGGTTCAAAATGCAGGCTGTTCAAACAGCAGTAGAGATAGGAAAAAATCCATAATAAAAATGGATACCCAACTAGTAACAACTGCTTTTGTTGCTGATTCTCCTACTTCCTTTGCTCCCCCTTTAGTAGTTAAACCCCAACTACAGCCAATGACAGCAACCAGCACTCCAAAAATAAACCCTTTTAGCAAAATAATAAACAAATCTGACGGTTCTAAAAAATTTCTGACTGATTCTAAAAATGTTTCGGGAATAATTTGGTAGAACTTTGATGCGGCAAAAACTCCGCCAATGATGCCTGTAACTAAAGCCAAAATCGTCATCAAAGGCACCATCAAACAACAAGCAATTACTCTAGGAAGTACTAGATAATCAATTGGATCGGTTTTGAGCATATAAAGTGCATCAATTTGTTCGGTGACTCGCATTGCACCTATTTCCGCTGCAAAAGCAGAACCTACTTGTCCCGCCATAATACTAGCTGTCAAAATTGGAGCTAATTCTCTACAAAAAGCTAAGGCAAAAGCACCTCCCACTGCATCAACAGCGCCAAATCGTACTAATTCTCTCGCTGTTTGAATAGTAAAAATCATTCCGGCAAAACCGCTGACAAGGAGAACTGGAGAGATAGAACCTGGCCCAGCGGTAACAAGATGTTGCAAAATCTTGCGATAGTAGGTTTTCCCTTGGAGTAAATGTAGCCACACTTGACCAAAGAGCAGTATTGCTGCAAAACAGCGTGTAATCCCAGATTGCTCAAATTTTGTTTTTGGTTGCAATTTTATCGTCCTTACGACTGACTTTTTTTGCACATTTGTTGTTATGTCAATTTTCCAAAATTAGACTACAGATACAAATGGTGGGAACCCAGCCAGATGTAATCTGACTTTCTCAATTGAATAGACGCACTAAGTGCGGTTTACCACAGGATATTACAAATTGGTATTAGGGTATGGTACATGAACAAACGCACTACTACTGCAAGGCGGAATTCAAAATTTAAAACTTGTACTGAGCTTGTCGAAGTATTCACGCATTCAAACAGGTATACAGTATAACTGCTTCATTTATTTGGAATGTGTGGTTTATGTCAGCCGTGTTGTACTAGATGTTGATCCTCAAAGTAAAAAAGGCGTTTGGGTATGGTTCAATTGAGCTTAGTAAACTTTAACGGAAAATAGCACATAAAGCATTGTGAGCTTTTTTGCTGTTGCTCTCATGCTTTGTGTGCTATGGAGTTGCGATCTCTGGTCTGTCAAACTTAGGAAAAGTAATTGAATCAACTCAAAAGGTCGAAAAATTTAATAATATTTCCAAATAATGTTAAAAAATTTTTATGAGCAGGATTAAATACATAATATTTATGTTGCTATTAATACTACCTTTCTCTGTGGTATATCCGGCTTTTGCATCTGTATGCCGTAATTACTCTGTCTACGACGGTCTACGCCACCAGATTTGCATTCTCAGTATCAGCCGAAGTGCCAAAAATTATTGGGAATACAAAGCAATTGTTAGCGTAGATGGCATAAAAAGACCTACAGAGGTTTACAATTGTCGCGAACGAGTCAAGGTTCAACAAACTGGGACTGTTTTGCCTTTTGAGCAAAAAGATCCTGGTGAGATGATATGCAGCTTTTTTAATTCTTCTCGACGGTAAACACGCGCCAGATAATGAAGACGGTAAAACCTAAATAGATGAATACTGTTAGCCATTCTTGCCAGCTACCAAATGCATTGTTCATTAGCAAAAGCCGGAAAATTAATATTTATCAATCCTACACGCTGATGCTACCAGTAGGTTGCTGGATTTTAAAAGTTATAAATCACTAATCAACCTCGCCTTACGGAGAAAGAATTGCAGCACAGTTTCTTCACGGGAAATAATATCAACCCTACCCTCCATACCCAATTGAATATGACACTGGTTTTTCCCTTGACCTAAAACCAGAGTTTCCGGTTCAATAGTGACTTCATAAAAAGCACCAGGCGCAGTAGCTTTTGGGCTAGTAGTTCCATTCATCGATGTATTTGTGCCATTCTTTTGAGGAGCGATCGCATCTGGAGAAATCATCTGCACTTGACCATTCAGAGTACCATAATCTGGGTAAGGACAAGCGCTGACCCGCATTTGGACTTTTTGACCAATTTTTAACTTACTTTGATCTTCAGATGCCACGGCAGCTTTCAAAATTTGAGGTGCATCAGTGGGGACAATTTGCAATACTTCCTCGCCAGCACGCACAGTTTGACCTGGGTTTCGCAGATTGAGTTGGGAAATGATACCATCGGCGGTAGCTGCGATCGCAGTTTGAGCTAAATCTATTTGGGCTTGTTTGAGTTCGCTAGTATCATGCTCTAACTGCTTTTCAATTTCAATTCGTTGGTTAACTAGGGTTTGGCGTTCTTTTTCTAATGTTGCTTTGTTGCTTTCCCCTCCGGCTTTTTCTTGAGCGATTCGCTCAGTAGCAACAGTTACAGCTGCATTACTTGGATTTACGGCAACTTGGGCGCGTTGTCTTCTGGCAATGGCAGCAGATACTGCTTGTTGTAACCGTTCAATTGTCTGTTTTTGTGCTTCCACTGCTGCTGCTTGGGCCTTTACCGCTTGCTCTTGCTGTCTGGCAGATAATTGTGCTTCTTCAAATTGATCCTGAGATAGCGCCCCTTGGTTAGCTACAGTCTCATATCGTTTCTGTTTTGACTGAGCTGCACCTAATGCAGCTTCAGTCGCATGGAGATTTGCTTGTGTTGTTTTTAACTGTGCTTCCCCAGCCAGCAATTCTTTCTCAGCAATTTTGACGTTGGCATCAGCTTCTTGGAGTTCGGAAACAGTGGTAAGATTTTTATCTTGATATTCCCGACGGCGACCACTCAATTCCGCTTCGGCGCCAGTAATAATCCGGTTAAGGCGGTCAGTTTCGGCTTGAATCTGGCTATTAAGGGAACTAATCTGGGCATTAATTTGCACTAGTTGTAACTTAGATTGTTGAATACTAGTTTGCAATTGGCTTTTTTTGGTTTGCAGACGGGAGTCATCGATAGTTGCGATCGCATCTCCTTTTTTGATAAGTTGATTTTCTTTGACATAAATGTGCATAACCTGGCCTTCAGTCGCCGCTTGCACAATTCGCAATTCACCCGCCGGACGCACAACCGCCTGTGCTTGGACTGTAACTTTATACTTACAAATTGCCGCAAGTGGCACAGCTAATCCAAGAACGCAGAGAATAAACATACCGCCCCATGTTGTCCAACGAGTAATGGGTGGGAGAAATTCGTTTGTTTGAATTGGGGGGAGAAAATTTGTATTGCTAACCATGATCTCTTACAAATTACGAATTATCTTAATTAACAGTGGCAGTCTTGCCATTATGATGAGCCGGAGAAGATATCAGTGCCAACCTATTATGAGAGAGAAAAATATCATCCAAGAAATCTAAATGTTCGCCAGGTAAAGAGCGCAATTCTTCTGGTGTCCCTTGGATTTTTAAGCGTCCTTGTTCTAAAAATACAATTAAATCTGCTCTCTGTATTACCTTGGGACGGTGACTAATTAAAATAGTCGTTTGATTGTGACGATGAGATAGAAGTCTATCTAGTACTTGTCTTTCGCTTACTGGATCGAGTGCCCCTGTGGATTCATCTAAAATTAAGATTGGTGGCTGAGTAACTATGGCTCTGGCGATGGCTAATCTTTGGCGTTGTCCACCAGAAAGATTTGCCCCAAATTCTCCTAAAACAGTTTGATATTTATCAGGTAATTTGCTAATAAATTCATCTGCACCTGCAATTTGACAAGCTTTGACAATTTCTTCAAAACTAATATGAGGATAGCTAAACTGGAAGTTATCAATAATCGAACGACTCCAAAAGTGGGGTTCTTGGGGAACTAATACCACTTGTTGACGCAAACATTCTAAAGATAAATCTTGCTGATTATAAAAACCATAACGAATATTGCCAGACTCGACTTTATATAAGCCAGTCAGCAATTTTGCCAGGGTACTTTTACCACAGCCAGATTTGCCAATTAAAGCAATAACTTTACCGCCAGGAATAGTTAAGGAAAAATCTTGTAGAAGGTCAACTCTACCTGCGTGATGAAAGTTCAGTTCAGTGCAAGTAATATCTGCATTTCCAGGAATTTCTGCCCAAGGCTTTTTAAAATCATTTTCGGATTCTGGGGTAGCATCAATCACTTCTGTCATCCGTTGCAGGACTATTTGGGCTGTGATAAACTCATCTACTAAGCCGATGGCAGCACCTAAGAAGCCGAGAAAGTTGCCACTCATGCCGTTATATGCCATTAATTGACCGATTGTTAAGTTGTGATTAATGACTAAATAGCTACCCATCCAAAGGATGCCAATACTAATGAAGGTGGAAAGAATGCCAGTAACCGTACTGCTATAGAGTCCCAGTTTCATCATACTCCAGCCCAAATTGGCGAGGCGACCATAATTCCCTTGGTATTCTGACCAAGCTTGAGGAGTGGCTTGGGTAGTTTTTAATACTTGGATACCGCGAAATGTTTCTACTAAAAAGCCTTGGTTTTCTGTACCAGAAACAATTAAATTTCGGGTTTTCTGGCGCATCGCGGGTAAGAAAAGCAGGTTAACACCCGTGACAATAATAAATGCAACTATGGAAGCTAGAGTTAGTTCCCAACTGTAAAAGAGCATCAAACCCAAGGAAATTACCGCAATAAAGAATTGACTGGGTAATCCCAGGACAATTTGGGAAACTAAATTATTAATGGCTTTGACATCGGCAATGCGGCTGACAACTTCCCCACTGCGTCGTCCTTCAAAATATGATAGGGGTAAATGTAAGAGTTTGCGTCCGTATTCTAGAATTAATCCTAATTGCAATCTTTGACCGAAGTGACCGATAAGGTGAGATTGAACTAAACTAATGGCGCTTCTAATTAAGTTCATGGCGATAACGCCAATGGCCACAGTCGTTAGTAGTTGGGTATCACCTCGGACTAAGACATCATCGGTGAGCAGTTGCATCATAAAAGGAGATGCCAAAGAAAGCAATCCAATGGCGATGTTAATGGCGATCGCTTGAGCGAGAATAGAACGATAAGGCCAAACCCGTTGCAGATATCTTCCCAAACCGCCAATTTTATCTGACTCTTGTTGATAAAAACGACTGTCGTCTGGAGTCAGCAGTAACATGACGCCATTATTCCAACCCGCCATTAACTCTTTACGGGTAAGATAACGAATACCAACACCAGGGTCGGCGATGACATATTTTTTGGCTTTTTGTCCGTATAATACAACCCAATGGTAGCCTTTCCAGTGGATAATTGCTGGTAAGGGAGCTTGATCTAATTGGTCTATTAATTGAGGACTGGCTTTAACTTGGCGGGCATTGAATCCTAGTACTTCTGCACCCCGCTTTAATCCCAGCAAGGATGTTCCTCTAGAACCTGTGCCTACGGCTTCTCGGACGCGGTTGAGGGTAAATGTGCGTCCGTAGTGTTTGGCAATGGTTGCAAGACTTGCAGCACCGCAGTCTTCTTCGCTATGTTGTAGAACTATCTGGTATTTCATTTTCAAGACCAATAGCAAGGGAGAAAGAGATATCGGGGCAAAAGCCCCGATAGGCCAGGGATGCAGTTGAAGCTTAGACGAAAAGCTTTAGCTTCAACTGCGCTATTTTGAGAGGACAGGTGAAACATCTCTGCATATCACTCTTTACGACCTCTTTAAGTATTTATGCATTTGTAGCAGAACTATTTTGAAAAATCTGGCAAATCCTTATGCATAAAAAAATCGGGGCACTTGCCCCGACCTTATATTGTATTCAGCTTCTTAGCCCAGATTTTTGAGTAGTGACTCTTTGATACGAACTTATCCCACTAATAATATCTGTGCTGCAAAGCTTAGGCTTATTGAAAACTCAAAACTCAAGGTTTTCAGGCACATTTTACAAAAAGAAGTAGGGATTTTTAGAATAGTGGGATCGGTTCTACGGAATAGAGATCGATATCATATGGATTGTCAGTACTTAAGTCGTTTTGAAACTCATATACTCCATCAGTCAAATTGTATTTTTTTAATTTTATATAGTCAATTCTAACGTCAGCATCAAATTCAATGGTTAATCCATCTCCACTGTACGCAGTCCATATCCGATCGGAGTCAGGTGCTAGCGTGCCTGTTAGTGTACCATCGATAGCGTAGGGGATATCATATACCGTTTTGTTTTTAATTTCAAAAACTCTGTAACCGCCACCAATTGTTTCAGCCGCTTGTTCGTCAAATTCTTCAATCAAACTAAAAGATTCTAGACAGCTTTGATTAATTAACATGGTTTTTCTCTCTTTGTTAATTAGGTGATGCAGAGATAATTAGGTAACTTTTAAGAAGTTGCAGTTCAGACCTTTGATAGCTTAGGTGACGCGCTAAAAAGTCATTGCGCTTGCCATCACCCATATATTAATAATTGTCGTAATTAATCCGGCTAAATAGGATTGAGGATTACGTCATTGCAAGATTGGAACCACTTAGAGCCACCAAAACCTCCAGTAACGTAGTTTCTGCTAAATTCTGGGACACTTCCGTTCCAGCCTGGTGGAACACTCAAATTAAGAATTCCTCCAGAGCGGATTCCACCTCTAGGGACATCAGCCCATTGCCCGATAACCGTATCGCCAATTCTTGTTCCCTTGTATACATTAGTCCAGGTTCTACCATCATCAGCGCTCATTCCCAGCCACCAAATTTCATTGCCAATTTGCCTAACGTAATAGGTGCCTCCGTCATCCGAATGCCAAATTCCATTGAAGTCGCTAGAGGCAATACATAGAGCTTGTGCTGGCTGGTTTAGCACTAACGGCATGGTTACAACTGAAGTCGGAATCACTGACAGGGCTATAAGTGTTGATAATCCCAAACCGAGTTTTTTAACTTTCTCTTTTTTTGGCAAAGGTATTTTTGTTGCATTACTGTTGGGATCTATATTCTTAGATATTACATCACCATTGGCATCGTAAGTATCAGTTATAGTTGAGGTCATAAATTTGTGTTCCTTGATAAATAACTGAGTGAGAAAATCTAGTCGAGTCACTTGACCCGACTAGATTGAGCGTTTTACTTGTTAGCTGAAATTTTTGAGCAGTGACTCTTTGATCTCAACTAAGACAAGACAATATAACCTCGAAAATTCAAATCAATAAATCCACTTGAGATTTGCACATTAGGCTACCCTATAGAGTTCGATATCATAGGGATTGCCAGGAGTATTTAGATTGTCTTGAAACTCATACACTCCTCCATCGGCTAAATTATATTTTTTGTATAGCTCATAGCCATCTCGACCGTCAGAGTCAAATTCAATAATTCCTCCACTGTAAGCAGTCCATATACGATCGGAGCCAGGTTCTGGATACTGTGTTCGTGTACCATCGACAGCGTAGGGGATATTGTATCCCGTTTTGTTTTTAACTTCAAAAACTTCGTAACCACCACTAATTGTTTCAGCAGCTTGTTCGTCAAGTTCTTCAATTAAACCAAAAGATTCTAGGCAGCTTTGATTATTTAACATGGTTTTTCTCTCTTTGTTAATTAGGTCATGCAGAGATAATTAGGTAACTTTTAAGAAGTTGCATATTTGTGGAATGAATTTGCGGCTGTAACTATCGAAATTTTGTTCTGTATTTGACGAACTTATTTAATGATTCCGCTATTCCCCAAAGAAAGCATCTTTTTAAATGAACTTCTCTGCATATCACTCTCTACGATGACTTTTAGTCTTTATGCACTGAGATCGGAAAATTTTTGAAAAATCTGTAAAATCCTTACGCAGTAAGGAATTAGCTTTTGGCTATATTGTTGTATAATTGAAATCGGCTATGTTTCAAACAGCGGCAAGTATTCCATGCAACCCCGACAGGGCATTGTTGAAATCTTTTCTACCTTTGTGCAATTTGATGTAGATCAATTTAGTGGTTGGGCAACAGATGCCAAACTGCGACGCAGTATGAAAGTTTGCCTGGAGTCGTCAACTGAGAAATCAGATAGCTTTTGGGCACTTTACTGGTATAAAGTTTGGCAGACTCAATCTAGTGCTGTGGCACTTGCACATATTTCTGCTTACTTACAAGAGGTTTGCTATTGGACTGCCAAAAAATTCGCCCTCAACTTTCCCACGCAGTCGTCTGTAGCAGACTGTTTTCAGATGGCGATCGCTCATATTAACAAAATCCTCAAAACTTTCAACCCTCAATACAGTTCGCATTTAAAAGCTTACGCACAATTAACTTTTGAATCGATTATCAAAGATGCAGTGCGCTTACAACGGGAAGCAGACATTTGCTCAGACTGGGCATTATTGCACAAACTCAGCCGCAAACGACTAGTGCAGTCATTAGAAAATGCCGGATTTAACAAAGAAAGCATCGAGAGTTATATTTTAGCCTGGGAATGCTTTAAGGAACTGTACACAGGTGACAATACAAAAATTCGTCAACTTGCCAAGCCAGATGCTCAGACTTGGCAGGCTATTAGTCATCTTTATAATGCAGAACGTTTCAGTCGATTGAGTTTACCCACTGCCGCAGTCAATCAGCAAACCATAGAAACCTGGGTATTATCTGCTGCTAAAGCTGCCCGTAATTTCCTTTATCCTAAGTTTGTTTCCGCAGACGCTCCCCTCAAAGAAGATGAAGGTAATTTATTAGATATACTGCCTGTAGATTTGCAAACATCTTTACTAACGGAAATTATTGAGCAGGAAGAAGCTGTGAATATGCGATCGCAGCAAGCTCAGTTAAACCAAGTTTTGCACAAAGCGATCGCTGCACTCGATGCTGAGTCCCAAAAAGTACTACAAGCTTACTACGTTCAACAACTGACTCAACAAGAAATTGCTGCCCAATTAGAAATGAAGCAATATACTGTTTCTCGTCGCCTGAGCAGTATTAAAAAGTCATTGCTCCTGACTCTCACACAATGGAGTCAAAACACCTTGCATATTTCCCCGAAATCAGACGTAGTAGATGCCATGAACACAAGTTTAGAGGAATGGCTGAAAGTCCAATATAGCCATACCCAGATTCAATAGACATCTTGCAAAAGTAACTTTTGCCTTGATGTTGGGGTGCATGTTAAAGGTTACTGAGTAAGGAAAAATTTTATACCTTTACCCTTTACCCTTTACCCTTTTCCCTTTTTCCCACAATGCCTCCCCTCTACCTAAATATGGTCTTTATATAAAGCCATTCTCAAATTATTTATGTTGAACCCACCTGCCCCATTCGCCATTGACTCGCAATATTTATACCTGGAAATTACCCAATCTCCAGAAGTGCAAGAACAACCATACTCAACACCTGGTGCTTGTCAACGCGGGTGGATAAATCAAAAATGCTTGCAAGCATTTTTGCCTTGGTTCAAAGAGGAAATTGCTCCCAGCGCCAAGGTTTATCCTAATAGTGCGGTATTACCGAGTTTTTGGGAAGTAGTCAATGGCACAGCTATCACTTTCGATCGCGATCGCCTGGTATTAATTCCCACCTTGGCGATGGATGACGACGAGTTGCGCGTACCGCAAGAATGGGTAGATATACCAGAGTGGGTTGCTGATTATTACATAGCAGTACAGGTTAATCCTGATGATGGCTGGATAAAGATTTTTGGCTATACAACCCATCAAATTCTGAAAAAAAAAGGGGTTTATGATGCTGGCGATCGCACTTACAGCTTGGAAAGTGAAGATTTAATTCCAGATATTAATGTGCTGTGGGTTACACGCCAACTCAATCGGTTAGAAGCCTTACGTACCGAGATTGCACCTTTAGATCCGATTGCTAAAACCCAGGCAGAAAACCTTTTAGAAAGATTGGGCGATCACAATGTAAAATTCCCACGTTTAGCAGTTCCATTTTCACTCTGGGGTGCGCTCTTGGCACATAGCGGTTGGCGAAAAAAGTTGTATGAACTGCGTCAGGGTTTAGTCATACAGCGATCGATTCCGCAATGGTTGCAGACAGGAGTAGCCAATTTAGCTCAACAATGGGGATGGGAAAAAAGAGAATTCGTTGTGGTACCTGCCGGAATGCGGAGTGCAGAACCAGTTCTCGGTTTGTCTCGGCAAATAATAGTTGCAGAGCAAACATACGAGTTACGCATTTTCCCAAAAAGCGCTTCTGAGGATTATGTTTGGCGTTTTGAATTGCGAAGTACAACTCTCGATGGTCAAATTCCGGCTGGGTTTAAGCTTCGATTACTAACGGAAGATTTACAAGCCTTTGAAAATAATCAAGATACGGCAACAACTGCTGTAGATATGTTGTATTTAGAAGTAATTTTGGAACTAGGAGAAGGATTGGTTTGGGAAATAGAACCCACTCCTGAAGACTATGACCGAGAGATTTTGCGGTTTTAAGTTTGAACCTTCAAAAATCTTCACGTTCAGCCTGTATTACTTGCTCTTACACTGAATTTCACAACACACAAGTCAAATTACCCCCCTCAATCTCCCCTTGTAAAGCAGGGCTGTTTCATTCCCCAAAGAGCTTTAAAAATCAAGGGTTCTAGCAATTAAAAATTGGTTATTTTGTTACCAGCGTGCCGAGAAAATGAACTATTTTACTGTTGTTTAAGTGCTTAAAAGTTCATCTCATCGTCACCCTTACTTACAATTTTTTTGCTAACCATCTTGACAAATCCAGTTTGAAATGGAATGAAACAGCCCTGCCTTTACAAGGCTTGTCATTACCAACATCTTTTAAACTGACTGGGTGATAAAATCA